>JAKLKT010000447.1 GCA_023150495.1 Planctomycetota bacterium | reverse complement strand
TGCCCGTCGCCACGAGAGCGAGGACCGGGAGCCGGACCGGCAGGAGGACGAGCGCCGCGATCAGCCGGGCGGCCGACGCGACGACGCCGCGCCGGGGCGCGGGCGCCGGAAGCGCCATCAGCGCCGTCGAGCGGGAGGGGGCGCTCCGGACGATGGTCGGGGTCTTCTCGTGCTTCTTCATGGCTGGCAATCCCTGTTGCGGGATTTCAACGGTCCCGCATGGAAACACCGGAAGCGCGAACCCCGTGCCCTATCCGGATTCTGTGCTTGGGGGGGCTCCGGGGGCCGGCTCACGATGGTCCACGGCCCCCGGAGCCCCCCCGGAATCGCGGCCGCTAGACGAGCGAATCGATCCAGCGGGCGAAGGCGTCGGCGGCGGGCGCGAACCCCTTGGACGTGTCCGCGATCTCCTGCCGGCCGTGCACCACGCGGATCCTCGCGTCGAGCTCGACCGGCCCCTTGTGCACGGCGATCGACGCCGCGCGCGCCGCGGCCTCGCGCGCCTCCTTCACCGCCTCGTCGGCGCCCATGTTGACGTGGTCGGCGAGCGCCGCCGGCGAGACCTCGCGGCCCGTGAGCCCGCGGATGAAGTCCGGGAATCGCCGGCTGTTGCCCGGCTCCCAGTAGGCGCGGCGGAGGTCGGGCCCGATCCTCGGGTTGTCCATGAGGTGGCCGTCGCGCTCGCGGAAGAACCTCCGCGTCTGGTGGACCGCCATGAGCGCGAGCGTGTAGCCGTGGTAGTAGGCGCTGCTCTCGCCCGCGAGCAGGTGCGGGACCGAGAGCGTCGGGCGCGGCGCGCCCTCCTCGGCGAAGAGGAGCTTCCTCTCCCACGCGCGGATCTCCTCGAGGACCCGCTCCGCGGTGAGCTCCTTCTCGGGGATCTCGTAGATCGCCCGCTCGCCGTAGCAGATCGCGATGAGCGCGCGCTGGCCCCACGCCGCGTAGGGCTGCTCCATGCGGATCGCCTTCTCCGCGAGCTCGAAGGGCATCGGCTCGCCCTTCGCCGTCCGCGCGTAGCGCGCCTGCCAGTCGGCGTCCTCGAGCAGGCTGTCGAGGAACATGCTCTGCGTCTCCGCGAACGCGACCGACGTGGGCGCGAACTCCTGCGAGAAGCAGGGCGCCGGCATGTCGACGTTGCTGAAGTGCGCGGCGTGGCCCCCCTCGTGGAAGAAGGTCTCGGTCGCGCGCTTGCCCGACCCGACCATGCCCGGGATCGCGTTGGCCGTGAAGTGGATCCGTGCCGGGCGGAACTTCCCGCCGCTCCGCCACGCGGGCACCGGCCCGTGCATGAACCCGTTCTCGTACTTCCCCTTCCGGTCCACGAGGTCGAGGACGAGCTCCGCGCCGCGGTAGGAGATCCCGAGCGCCGCGAAGGACCGGCCCCAGCGCTCGAACGAGCGCGAGAAGGGGAAGTAGGGATCCATCTCGCGCGTGATGTCGCCGCTCATCAGGTAGCGGAGGTTCCACGGCTTCGTCGCCGACGCGCCCTTCGCGGCCCTGAGCCCCTCGATCGAGCGGCGCGCCGTCTCGCGCGTGCGCGCCTCGAGGTCGTCGAGCAGCGCGAAGATCTCGCGCTTCGAGAGCCCCTCGGTGCGCCTCGTCTTCCAGTCGTAGTAGTCCTCGCCGCCGAGCATGCGGCCGAGCCGATTCCTCTTCTTCACGATCTCGAGGAACCCGTTCGCGAGCACGTGCGGCTCGATCGCCTTGATCCCCTCGAGGGCGGCGCGGCGCTTCGCCTCGTCGGGATCCGTCGTGAGCATCACGCCGAGCTTCACCGACGACGCCTCGACGAGCTCGCCGTTCGCGCGGTAGCCGAGCTTCATCGCGCCGCGCGCGCGCGCGAGCTTGCCCTCAAGCTCGACGATCTCCTCGGCGAGGCGGCGCGCCTCCGCGCTGTCGATCACGTGCGCCTCGAGCGTCTTCACCCAGCCCTCGAGCGCCGTCCTCGCCTCCCCCGGAGCCCCCTCCTGCCCGGCGCGGGCGAGCTCCTCGCGCGTGCGCTTCAGGCGCTGCGGGTCCTGGAGGAACCGCTTCACCTCGATCTCCTTCCTGTCGAGGTCCTTCTGCGCGGCGTCGACGTCGTCCGAGAGCCCCATGTAGGAGGTCCAGAACGCGTCCTCCTTCGCGGTGTGGAGGCGCTCGTAGGTGCGGGAGAGGTCGAGGGCGTATTCGGCGGGAGTCATGCAGCCCGGCATTCTAGCGGCCGATTCCCTATGGCATGAAGCTCCTCGTGATCGCGATCGGTGGGGGGCTGGGGGCGCTCGCGCGGTACGGGCTCTCCGGCCTCGTGCTGGGCCGCGGCGCGGCGTTCCCGTGGGGGACGCTCGCCGTGAACGCGCTCGGCTGCCTGCTGATCGGCGCGCTCTTCGATCGCCTGGCGGCGGACGCGCGCGCGTTCGTGGTGGTGGGCGTGCTCGGCGGGTTCACGACGTTCTCGGCGTTCGGGCACGAGACGGTCGAGCTGCTTCTCGCCAGGCAGACGAACCTGGCACTCGCGAACGTCGGGCTCAACGTGGCAGTCGGGATCGGCGCGGTCGTGCTCGGGCGCGCGGCCGGTGGGATGATCTGGTCATGAAGATCGAGGGCGAGGGCCAGCTCTTGCGTATTTTTGTCGGGGAGAGCGACCGGCACGAGGGGAGGCCGCTCCACGAGGCGATCGTGCTGCTCGCGCGCGAGAAGGGCCTCGCGGGCGCGACGGTCGTGCGCGGGATCGCGGGCTTCGGCGCGGCGAGCCGGATCCACACGACGAAGATCCTGCGGCTGTCCGAGGACCTGCCGATCGTGATCGAGATCGCGGACAGGCCGGAGCGCATCGCGTCGATCCTCCCGGACCTCGACAGGATGGTGACCGAGGGCCTGATGACGCTCGAGAGGGTCCACATCGTGAAGTACCGGCACGGCGGGGAGTGAGGTCGGCGGATCCGTTCGGTCACGCCGCACCTGCGCGCTTCTCGGTCGCCATCGGCACCGGGAGCCAACGCTTTGGCCTCTCGGTGAGCTGGGGGAAGGCTCTGTCAAATCCTCTGTCAAAACCGAGTTCGGTGTTGACCCCCCCCCCCCCGGCACTAACCTCGTCAGCGAGGTTCGAGTCGCGCCATTGCGAGGAGACAGACATGATCATCGGCATGACGATTATCCAGAG
>JAKLKT010000446.1 GCA_023150495.1 Planctomycetota bacterium | reverse complement strand
GCGATCGAGTCGCGGATGGCGTGCACGCGCCGCTCGCCCATGCCGGGCACCTCGGCGAGCCGGCCGTCGTGCGCCGCGACCTCGAGCTCCTCGAGCGTCTCGACGCCGAGCTCCGCATGGATCCGGCGCGCGAGCTCCTCGCCCACGCCCGGCAGAGTGGCGAAGAGGGCCTCGGGCGAGATCTCGCCCTCCAGCCGGTCGAGCAGCCGGAGCCGTCCGGTCACGACGTACTCCGCGACCGATGCGGCGATGCTCCTGCCGATCGCCGGGAGCCGCTCGAGCCCCTTCTGCCCCTCGGCCGCGAGGATCAGCCCCAAGGGGCGCGGGAGCGCCCGGCAGGTCTCTGCGGCCCGGCGATACGCACGCACGCGGAAGCCATCCGCATGCTGCGCATCGAGCAGGTCGGCGACCCTGTCGAGCACGTCCGCGATCTCAATGTTGTCTACAGCCATGGTGTGTTTCGCAACATAGCATGCAGCACCCCCGCAAACGGCGCGCCACGGCGCAGGAAGGGGAGGGGGCGCGGGAGAGGGGGGACGGGCCGGCGGGCGCCCGCTCGCGGCCGGCGCTACTGTGCCGCCTTGACCGGCATCTTGCCGTCGATGCGGTCGACCCGCTCGCGGAGCGCCCGGTTCTCGTCGCGGACCTTCTGCAGCTCCTCGCGCAGGCGCGCGAGCTCCACCTGCGGCGGCGCGCCGCTGCGGATCCGCTCGATGGCCTCCCGGGCGCCCTTCCGCACGTTCTCCGCGGGATCGTGGTCCACGAGCGCCTCGAGCGCGCCGAGCGCCGGCGAGGCCTGCTGGCCGAGCGCGCGCAGCGTGTCCGCGGCACGCGCCTTGAGCCTCGGGCTCTCCGTCTTCTCGAGGCAGAGGTGTGCGGCTTCGATCACTCGCGCCGTCTGCGCGCCATCCCAGGCGGACGCCGTCGCGAGCGTCGCCAGGCCGTCGAGCGCCGCGCCCCGGCACTCGCGCGGCTTCCCCCGCGCGGTCCATTCGATCAGCACGTCGGTCGCCGCCGGGTCCAAAAGGCCCCCGAGCCCCCCCAGAACCGCCTCGCGGATCACGTTGTTGTGGCTGTCGCGCGCGAGGAGCGGAGCGAGCTTCCCGACCCCGTCCTTCGGCCTCATCGCCGCGTACGCCCGGATCGCCTCGGCCTCGACGTAGCAGCTCGGATCGCCTCCGATCGCGATCTTCTCGAGCGCGGCGAGGACGAGCGGGTCGTCCCGGAACTTCCCGAGCGCCTCGACGACCGCGCGCCGGGCCTTCGGGTTCGGGAGCGCGACCGCCGCGAGGAGCGCGTCCCGGCTCCTGTCGCCGCCGCTCTCGCCGAGCTGCTTCGCGATCTCCTTCTGGACGCCCCAGAAGGGCTCCTTCGGGAGCGCGGCGCCGAGCGCGATCCGGTCCTCGTCGCGCCGCGTGCGGCCGAGCGCCTCGGCGGCGCGGATGCGGCCGACCGCGCTTCCGTCCGACGAGAGCTGCGTCACCCAGAGCTCGCGCCCCTTGTCCTCCGCGAGCTCCATGAGCACGGAGAACCCCGGATCGACGCGGATCATGTCCGGCCGCGCGGGGAGCGCCGCGAAGTAGCGCGTTTCCTTCGCGGTCACGTCGCAGTCGATCGCGAGCTGCTGTCCGCCGCACCGGAACTCGACACGCAGCGGGAAGTGGAAGGGGTCGCCCTCCTGCGTCTGGCGGACGCGGATCTCCGCGACGCCCTTCTCGGCGTCCCAGCCGTGCCCGACGTGGACGACGGGATGGCCCGGCCGCTCCGTCCAGTCGTGGAAGAAGCGCCCGAGGCTCCGGCCGGTCGTCTCCTCGAAGCTGCGGCGCAGGTCGGAGGTCTCGACGCACGTGTGCGCGCGGTCGGCGACGTAGCGCCGGAGCGCCTGCCAGAAGAGGTCCTCGCCGAGGCGGCAGCGGAGCATGTGGACGACCCAGGAGCCCTTCGGATAGGCGCGGCTGTCGAACTGCTCCCACTCGTTCCGGTAGTTGCGGTGGACGATGGGGGCGTTCCTGCCGCCGTCGATCGCCGCCCGCCGCTGGTCCCAGAGCTCGTACTCGAACTCGTCGCGGCCGAGGTCGTGCTCGGCCCAGAGCGCCTCCGCGTAGCTCGCGAACCCCTCGTTCAGCCAGACATGCGCCCAGTCGGTGCACGTCACGAGGTCGCCGAACCACTGGTGCGCGAGCTCGTGGGCGACGAGCCAGTCGGAGCTGTAGTCGAGGTGCGCGCGCTCGTCGTGGAGCGTGCGGTCGGTGAGCGTCGTCGCGCCCGTGTTCTCCATGCCGCCGTGCGTGAACTGCTCGACGACGATCTGGGCGTACTTGTCCCACGGGTAGGGGCCGAACGCCTCGGAGAAGAACTCGAGCATCCGCCGCGTGTTCCCGAAGGAGCGGAGGGCGTCCTCGCCGCGGCCCGGGGGCACCCAGAACTCGACGGGCTTCTTGCGCCACTCCTCGCGGATCACCTCGAAGTCCCCGACGACGAGCGTGATCAGGTAGGGAACGTGGTCCTGCGCCTGGAGGTAGTGCCACGTCTCCGTGCCGTCGCCGTTGCTCTTCCGCGACTCGAGGCGGCCGTTCGAGAGGACCTCGAGGCCCTGCTTCGCGGTGACAAGGAGCTCGCTCGTCATCCGCTCGTTCGGCTGGTCGGGCATCGGGATCCAGTGGCGGTTCTCGTGCGTCTCGCCCTGCGACCACACCTGCCAGGGGACGTTCTGCTCCGCGGGCGTCGGGCCGCGGAAGTAGAGGCCCTGATCGGGGTTCGTGCACGAGTACTCGACCGTCACCTTCGCGGACTCGCCTGTGGAGAGCGGCTTTCCGAGCACGATCTCGATCGTCTTCCCGTCGTAGGAGGCCTCGCCCTCGCCCTCCGCGAGCTTCGCGGACGCGACCGTGAGGCCCACGGCGTCGAGGCGGATCACGCGGGTCGGCCGCAGCGCGGCGAAGTCGAGCGTCGCGCGGCCGCGCAGCTCCTTCCTCTCGAGGTCCACGCTCGCCTCGAGGCGGAGGTGGAGGAGATCGAGCGGCCGGTCCGCGGCGAACCGCGGCTCCTGTGCCGCACCGAGTGCCGCGAGAAGGAGGAGAAGCAGGAGGGTCCGGGGAACCATCGCGGGATTGTATACGCATCTTTTCCGGATCCTTCGTCC
>JAKLKT010000445.1 GCA_023150495.1 Planctomycetota bacterium | reverse complement strand
GCCCCCCTGTTGATCCCTCCGCCCCCGGCGCCCGCCCTCGTAGGGGCCGATACTCAGGACCGTGCCCGCGCCGCGGACGGTCTGGTTCGCCGACTCGTTCACCGCTCGGAAGTGGAGCAGCGCCGCCTGTGCGGACCCCTGCTCCGCCTCCTTCTTCGAGTCGCCGCGCGCGCGGCCGAACTCGCGGCCGTTGAGCAGGACCGCGACGTCGAACGTCCGGTGGTGCGACGGCCCCGCCTCGCGCAGGAGCCGGTAGCCGGGCACCGTCCCCATCTCGCGCTGGCAGTAGTGCTGGAGCATCGACTTGTAGTTCTTCTCCGCGCGGTCCTCGACGATCTCGCCGATGATCACGTCGAGGTGGCGCAGGATGAACTTGCGCGACGCCGCGAGGCCGGCGTCGAGGTAGATCGCGCCGACGATCGCCTCGAAGAGGTTGCCGAGGAGCGACGCGGGGATCTCGCGCTTCGCCACGCCCTTCCCGACGAGGATGTGCCGGTCGAGGCCCATCGCCACCGCGATCCGCTGGAGCGTGCTGCGCGAGACGGCCTGGCTCTTGATGCGGGTGAGCGTGCCCTCGTCGTCCTCCGGGTACCGGCGGTAGAGGGCGTCGGAGACGATGAGGCCGAGGACGGAGTCGCCGAGGAACTCGAGGCGCTCGTTGCTCGGCCTGTTGTCGGTCTTGATGGAGGAGTGGGACAGCGCGTTGAGGAGGAACCCCTTGTCGCGGAACGAGTGCCCCAGCAGGACCTCGAGGTCCTGGATCGATTCGTTTTGCATGTGTCTTCCGGGTCAGTGCAGGAAATGCCTTACACCCGTGAAGACCATCGCGATCCCGCGCTCGTCGGCGAGCCTGATGCACGCCTCGTCGTTGCGGCTGCCGCCGGGCTGGATGGCCGCGGTGACGCCTGCCTCTAGGGCGACCTCGAGCGCGTCGTTGAAGGGCAGGAAGGCGTCGGAGGCGAACACCGCCCCCTGCGCCCTCTTGCCCGCCTTCCGGACCGCGATCCTCGCGGCGTCCACGCGGCTCATCTGGCCGGCGCCGACACCCACGACCATCGCGTCCTTCGCGAGGACGATCGCGTTGCTCTTCACGTGCTTGCACACGCGCTGGGCGAAAACGAGGTCACTCGCCTCGGCCTCGCTCGGCGCGCGCTTGGTTACTGTCTTCAGATCGGACGTTTGCGTCGCCTTCCCGTCCCGCTCCTGGAGGAGGAGCCCGCCCGGCAGGCCGCGGACCTCGAACCCCGACGGCTCCGGGAGCGGGCACCGGAGGATGCGGACGTTCTTCCCCCACTTGGGCTTCGTCGTGAGGATCTCGAGCGCCTCGCCGTCGAACGCCGGTGCGACGATCACCTCCACGAACCGGCCGGGCTCGGCGATGGCTTCCGCCACGTCGGGGGTCACCGGCGCGTTGAAGGCGAGGATCCCGCCGAACGCGGAGATCGGGTCGCCTTCCCAGGCCCGGCGGAACGCGTCGAGGAGGCTCCTCCCGGCGGCGGCGCCGCAGGGGTTCGCATGCTTCACGACGACGACCGCGGGGGCGGGCAGGTCGGCGACGGTCGCGTAGGCGCCCGCCGCGTCCTGGATGTTGTTGAAGGAGAGCTGCTTGCCCTCGCCGAGCACCTCCGCCTGGGCGATCCCCTTGCCGCCCGGCTCGCGGTAGAGCGCCGCGCGCTGGTGCGGGTTCTCGCCGTAGCGGAGCTCGTCCACGCGCTCGAAGCCGAGGACGAGCGCCGGCGGCAGGTCGCCTTCGCCCAGGTAGCGCGCGATCGCGGCGTCGTAGAGGGCGGTGTGCCGGTACGCCTTCGCGGCGAGGCCCCGCCGGTAGTCCGGATCGAGCGCGTCGCCGTCGAGGCGGCGCAGGAACTCGGGGTAGTCCTTCGCGTCGACGAGCGGGACCACGTGGGCGTGGTTCTTCGCCGCGGCGCGGAGCATCGCGGGCCCGCCGATGTCGATCTGCTCGACCGCCTCGGCGAGCGTGACCCCCGGCCTCGAGATCGTCTGGACGAACGGGTAGAGGTTGAGGACGAGGAGGTCGATCGGGAGGATCCCGTGCGCGACCATCTGGGCCACGTGCTCCGGGTCGTCGCGCCGCCCCAGGAGCCCGCCGTGGATCTTCGGGTGAAGCGTCTTCACGCGGCCCCCGAGGATCTCGGGGGACCCGGTGTAGTCCTGCACCTCGGTCACCTTGATCCCGGCGGCCCGGAGGACCTTGGCGGTCCCGTGGGTCGAGAGGATCTCGATGCCCCGGTCGGAGAGGGCGCGCGCGAACTCGGCGATCCCGGTCTTGTCGTAGGGAGCGACGATCGCTCGCTTAATCGTTGTCATGTAAGGACTTGCGCCGATTGCCGGCGCGAATGCAGGCCATAGCGTAGCACCGCTGGCCGGCGCTGCAAGGGAACTCACCCCCCGGGGGCGGCCCGGCCAGGAAGACCGCGCACCGTTGGCCCAAAGCCTACTTCCTCCCCATATGGCGGCGCAGGTAGGCCTCGATGAAGGCGTCGATGTTGCCGTCGAGGACCGCGTCCACGCTGCCGGTCTCGTGCTCCGTGCGGACGTCCTTCACGAGCTGGTAGGGCTGGAGGACGTAGTTCCGGATCTGGCTGCCGAACGCGATCTCGCCCTTCTCGCCGTAGAGCTTCTTCAGCTCCGCGTCGCGCTCCATCTCCTGGAGGCGGTAGAGCTTGCTCTTGAGCATCTTCATCGCCATCGCCCGGTTCCGGTGCTGGCTGCGCTCGTTCTGGCAGGCGGCGACGACGCCGGTGGGCATGTGGGTGATGCGGACGGCGGACTCCGTCTTGTTCACGTGCTGGCCGCCCGCGCCGCCCGAGCGGTACGTCTCGATCCTCAGGTCCTTCTCGGCGATCTCGATCTCGATCTCCTCGTCGAACTCGGGCATCACGTCGACCGCCGCGAACGAGGTGTGGCGGCGCTTCTGCGCGTCGAAGGGCGAGATGCGGACGAGGCGGTGGACGCCGATCTCCGAGCGGAGGTAGCCGTAGGCGTAGGGCCCGCGGACGGCGACGGAGGCGTTCTTGATGCCGCCCTCGTCGTTCGGGACGATCTCGATCGTCTCGATCTCGAAGCCCGCACGCTCGGCCCAGCGCGTGTACATGCGGAGGAGCATCTGCGCCCAGTCGCAC
>JAKLKT010000444.1 GCA_023150495.1 Planctomycetota bacterium | reverse complement strand
GAGGCGGGGCTCCGGGGGCGGGTGCACGCGGACCAGTTCAGCCACTGCGGCGGCGCGAGGCTCGCGTGCCGCGTGGGCGCGATCACCGCGGACCACCTCGAGTTCTGCACGCGCGAGGACGCGCTCGCGATGAAGAAGGACGGCGTGATCGCGGTGCTCCTGCCGACCGCGAACTACGTGCTCGACCAGGAGCAGCGGCCGCCGGCGCGCGCGATGATCACGCTCGGCTGCCCGGTGGCGATCGCGACGGATTTCAACCCCGGCTCGTCGCCGACGCAGTCGATGTGGCTCGCGATGAACATGGCGTGCGTGCGGTTCGGGATGTCGATCGCGGAGGCGATCGTCGCCGCGACGATCAACGCCGCGTGCGCCGCGGGCGTGCAGAAGAAGGTCGGCTCGCTCCAGGTCGGCAAGCAGGCCGACGTGATCGTGTGCGAGCCCTCCGACTACCGGGACCTCGCCTACTACTTCGGCACGAACCCCGTCCGCGCCGTCGTCAAGCGAGGCCGGCAGATCCACCCCAACGGTTGACCTGCCGGGCCTCCGTAAGCTGAGGGCGGGCACGGAGTGCGCCAGCGCTGGCGCACCTTGGCTACGGCGCCGCGCTGGCCGAGGGACGCCGCGCGACGGCGACCGCGCTCACGGTGCGGCCGCACACGGAGCAGCTGATCGTCAGCACCCCCGCGCGGTACGACGTCCACGTGGGCGCGTCGAAGTGGCAAAGCGAGTGGAAGAAGGTCTCCCCTCGCGAGCCGCTGTGGTCGCACCCGGGGACGTTGCAGCCCTTCTTGTCGAGGTCCTCGGCGAAGTCGAGACGGTACTCGCGCATGCTTCTTCTCCTTTCTCCAATTCCATGCGCCGCGCCGCCAACGGGTCGGCGCGCGGGCGACCTCGCATTGTGCGCAGGGGTGGGACAGGGCACAGCTTGCCTCGCGTCGGGCGCCCGCCCGGCAGCGCATAGGGGGATCACGCCGTGAAGAGCGTGCGGCATCCCGCGACGACCCCCGCCGAACGCCTGCGCATGGCGCTCGACCTCCACGACACGGGCGTCGAGATGATGCGGCAGAATCTCCGTCGCCGCCATCCGGAGGCCAGCGAACAGGAGATCGAACGGCTTCTGCTCGCGCGGCTTCATGGGCGGCCCGGCGCGGAGCACGGCGATGCCGTCGGCAGGCCGCGCCGCGGAGGCCGCGCGCCGTCGTGACACTGCTGCGAGACGCCCTCGCGTCGATCGCCCCGGCGCTCCGGAAACTCGACGCCAAGTTCGCCCTCGCAGGCGGGCTTGCGGTTCCCGCCCGCACGGAGCCGCGCCTCACGCGGGCGATCCG
Source organism: Planctomycetota bacterium (assembly GCA_023150495.1). GTDB lineage: Bacteria > Planctomycetota > PLA2 > PLA2 > PLA2 > PLA2. The sequence goes on along the minus strand of JAKLKT010000444.1, from coordinate 1,815 downwards.
GCACGCGAGCTCAGGCGCCTGATCGAGGAGGCGCGCGGCTGAAGGCGCACGCCTCTGGGCGCCCTCCCCGCCCGATGCCGGGCACGAAGGAACGTCCGCCGCGCGGGGAGAATGTCCCGGTGGACTTCATGGACCGCGCCGCCAAGCTGGCGCGCGAGGGCGTCGAGAAGGGCGAGGGCGGCCCGTTCGGCGCCGTCGTCGTCCACGAAGGCAAGATCGTCGGCGAGTCCTGCAACCGCGTCCTCGCGACGAACGACCCCACGGCCCACGCCGAGATGCTCGCGATCCGCGCCGCCGGCGCCCGCCTCAAGCGATTCCACCTCACGGGCTGCGAGATCTACACCACCTGCGAGCCCTGCCCCATGTGCCTCGCCGCCCTCCACTGGGCCCACATCGCGAGGATCCACTACGCGATGACCCGCCACGACGCCGCCGCCATCGGCTTTGCCGATGCCGACATCTACGCGGCCATCTCCTCCCCCCGCACCCCCCTCCTCCACACCCCGAGCGCGGCCGCGAAGGCCGTCTTCGCCGCGTGGCAGGCAAAGGCCGACCGCATCCAGTACTGACCCTCCCCCGCGCTACAAGTCGCCCCCGGATCCGTCGGGCCGCTGCAGCCGACGAGCGGCGGCCGGCCCGTCAGCCAACCGGAACCCGCGAGACGCCGCTCGCGGCTGAGCGCCCGGTTCGCAGCCCGTACGCTGACCCTCCCCCGCGGTACAAGTCAGGGTCCGTGAACCGCACCCGCTTCCTGCACACCGCCGACTGGCAGCTCGGCCTCAGGCGCCACTTCCTCTCGGAAGAGGCGCTGCCGCGCTACCGCCAGGCCCGGATCGACGCGATCCGCACGATGGCGGAGCAGGCGCGCGACTGCGAGTTCGCGGTGGTCGCGGGCGACGTCTTCGAGTCGAACCAGATCGACGCGACCACGCTCCGCCGCACGCTCGAGGCGCTCGCGGCGTTCAAGTGCCCGGTCTTCCTGCTGCCCGGCAACCACGACCCGCTCGAGGCGGGCTCGGTCCACGAGCGCATCCGGAACCACCCGCGCGCGCGCGTGCTCGTGAGCCGGGAGACGGTCCGGCCGGGGCTCGAGGTGGTCGGCGCCCCGTGGCACACGAAGCGACCGGGAACCGACCTCGTCGCGCGCGCGTGCGAGGGGCTCGATCCCGCGCCGCAGGGCACGCTGCGCGTTCTCGTCGCGCACGGAAACGGGGGGGCTGCGGGGGACCACGGCGACGCCGCGCTGATCGACGTGGACGCGGCCGCGCGGTCGATCGAGGAGCGGAAGGTCCACTACGTCGCGCTCGGCGACCGCCACTCGGTCACGAAGCTCCACGACCGGATCTGGTACAGCGGGACCCCGGAGCCCACCGCGTTCCGCGAGACGGAGCCCGGCCACGCGCTCGTCGTCGACCTCGACGAGAGCGCGTGCAAGGTCTCACGCCGCCAGGTCGGCCGCTGGAGCTTCATGAAGCGCAAGTGGGTGCTCGCCGGGCAGGCGGACGTCGACGCGCTCGGCCTCTGGCTCGACGAGATCCCGGCGAAGGACACGACCGTCCTGAAGCTCCGGCTCAAGGGCACGCTCGGCCTCGCGGAGCGCGCGGCGCTCGACCGGACGCTCGCCGACGCGCGGACGGTCTTCGCGGGCCTCGAGCGCCGCGACGACCTCGCGATCGCGCCCGGCGAGGCGGACCTCGCCGCGCTCGGCCTCTCCGGCTTCGCGCGCGCGGCGCTCGACGACCTCGCGGCGCGCAAGGGCGACGAGGCCGCGGGCGACGCGCTCGCGCTCCTCTACCGGCTCGCGGGCGGCGGGTC
>JAKLKT010000443.1 GCA_023150495.1 Planctomycetota bacterium | reverse complement strand
CTCCACGTCGTGGAGCACCTTGCCGGCGACGAGCCCCGCAGTCGTGACGCCCGAGCCTACCGCGTGCACGAGCGCCGCGAACTTCCGGCACTTCAGCTCCTCGCACGCGGCCACGTAGCCCCACATCCCGACCTCGTTGCTCGCGCCCTCCGGGATCCAGTAGGCGTCGTCGGGCGGCTTCAGCGCCCGGTACTCCTCCGGAGTCACGAAGCGCACGTCCGCGCCCACGAGCACGTCGAGCAGGTGGTTGCCGTCGGCGGCCCCCGGAGCCCCCTCGCATCGAAGGAACAGCGTGCACGCGATCCCGAGCTGCGCGCACGCGATCGCCGTGGCGCGGCAGTGGTTCGACTGGATCCCCCCGCACGTCGCCACGCGCCTCGCGCCGAGCGCTCTCGCCTCGCCGAGGCAGAACTCGAGCTTCCTGACCTTGTTCCCCGTGAGCGTCGAGCCCGTGAGGTCGTCGCGCTTGACCCAGATCCGCGGCCCGCCCCAGTGGTCCGACAGCCGGTCGAGCGGCTCGAGCGGCGTCGGCAGCCTCGCGAGGGGGACGCGCGGCGGGGCGTTCACAGCTTGTCGACCTCGCGCACCGCCTCCTCCCGGCTCCTCAGGTCCTTCACCTTGACCTTGCCAAGGCGCCACTCGTCCGGGCCGACGAGCACCACGCGGCGCGCGCCGTACGACTCCGCCGCCTGGAACGCCTTGCCGACCTTCATGGGCGCGTAGGGCGCCTCGGCGCGCTCGCCCGAGAGGCGCAGCCTCCGCACCACCTGCCTCGCGGGGGCGAGCATCTCGTCCCCGATCGGCACGACGAGGACGTCGATCCTAGGGGGCCCCGGGGGCAGCTTGCCCTTGTCCTTCAGGAGCTCCCCGAGGACGACGTCGCCCATGCCGAAGCCGAGCGCGGGCATCTTCGGGCCGCCGAGGCGCTCGATGAGCATGTCATACCGGCCGCCGCCCGCGACGGCGCGGAGCTTCTCGCCCCGGTCGAAGATCTCCCAGACAAGTCCCGTGTAGTACGCGAGCCCGCGCACGATGCGCGGGTCGAACTCGAGGAACCCCTCGATGCCGAGGTCCTCGCACGCGGCGTGGAGCCCGTCGAGCTCGGGGATCGCGGCTACGTCGAAGGCCACGAGGAGCTCCGCGGCCTGCGCCGGGCTGAGTTCGCCCTTGTCGATGAGCCGGAGCGTCGCCTCGACGGCGTCATCGCCCATGCTGGTGCGGACGCGCTCGGCCATGACGCCCCTGTGGCTCACGCGGACCTTCACGTCCTTCTCGGTGAGGCCGAGACGGCGGAGCGCGTCCAGGGCGACCGAGAGGAGCTCCGCGTCCGAGCCGATCTCGCTCGCGCCGAAGATGTCGGCGTTCCACTGGATGTGCTCGCGGAGCCGTCCGCGCTGCTGCCGCTGGTAGCGGAAGAGCTGCGGCGTCGCGTACCACTTGACGGGCTTTCGGAGCGCCGCGGCGCGGGCGGCGATCATCCGCCCGACGGTGGGGGTGAGCTCGGCGCGGAGCGCGATCTCGCGGCCGCCCTTGTCGGTGAACGCGTAGAGCTCCTCGACGATCGCCTCGCCGGACTTCGCCTTCAGGAGCTCGAGCGACTCGAGCGGCGGCCCGTCGACCTCCTCGAAGCCGGCGGCCTTCGCCGCGGCGTGCCACGCGGCCTCGACGTGGCGGCGGATCGCCATCTCCTCCGGATAGAAGTCGCGGAACCCGGGCAGCGCCTGGAACGACATGGCGAGGATCGTATCAGGGCCGCCGAGGCTACCGTCCGGACCGGGAGCGCTTCTTCGGCATCCGATCGCCCGGGAGCGGCTTCCTCGCGGGCACGCGGTCGAGCACGGCCATCGCACGCGGCACGGAGCCGCGCGACCGGCGGATCCAGACGCGCCGCGTAGTCTCCTCGGCGACCAGCGCCTGGACGGCGATGGACTCCAGGAGATGGTTGAGGCTCTCTCCGCGCGAAGAGGCGAGCGCCTGGAGGCGCCGCTTCACGTCTGCCGGAAGTCTCAGGGTGATGACGCTCATGATTCGTCCTCCGCATGCAGGAGCTCGGCCGGAAAGTACTGAGGGTCTCCCGGGTCCGGTCCTCTCTCGGGCGTTCCTGGAGGCAGCGCCGCCCCCGGCTTGCCCGCCGTAGCCTTGGCGGAGGCGGGAGCCTCCTCACTTCAGCAGCCCGAGCGCCTCCGCGCGCGCGCGGCGCTCCTCGTTCCCCTCCACGAAGAGCCGCAGCGCCTCCTTCACCGTCCGCTCGTCCGCGAGCCCCGGGTAGGCCCGGAGCGCGCGCTCGTACCGGCGGCGCGCCGTCGCCTCGTCGCCCTGCGCCAGCGCCTCGAGCGTCTCGAGGAAGAGCGCCACCGCCTCGAGCTGCGTGGCGCGGTCGAGCTCGCCCTGCCCCCGCACCGCCCGCGCGAGAAGGTGCATGTGCCCGGCCGACGGCTCCCGCTCCGTGAGCTCCTCCGCGAGCACGCGCGCGACCACGTAGTCCGGCCGCGTCCGCTTCTGCATCTCCGCGCGCCAGACCACCCGCGCGGTCATGAGCCGCTTCGCGTAGTCCGCGGGTTCCTCGCGCTCCTCCCGTTTCACCTCCGGGGGCGGCTGCGCCTCCTCGATCGCCCGCGCTGCCGCGAACCGGGCGTCGATCCGCGCGCGCAGCGCCTCCGCGGAGAGCATCGCCGCCGCGCGCTTGATCCCCGGCAGGTTGGCGTTGCCCTTGCCGAGCTCCTCGTGCTCGAACGAAAGCCGCTCGTCGGCGATCTCCTCCGAGGGACCGCGCGCCTCCGCCTCGCGTAGCCACCGGTCGACCGCGTCCACGTTCCCCGTGCGGCGGTGGAGCCGCGCGAGGATCAGGTAGGGGCCCGGGGAGCCGGGCTTGTCGCGCACGACCGCCTCGAGCTGCGAGAGCGCCTTGAGCGGGTCCGTCGCGACGAGCGGTTCGCTCTCCCGCGCGCGGCGGTCGGCCTCCGCGCCCTCGCGCTCGAAGAGCCGCTTCCGCGTGAGCCGGTGGTGGGGATCGTGGCGCGCGAGGATCTCCTCGAGCGCCAAGAGCGCCTGCTCCGGCGGCAGGCGGAGCGTCCGGGTGTAGTGCGCGCCCGCGTGGTGCGGCTCCATCCCGATGAGGAGATCGAGGTCCTCCGGACGCGACCGC
>JAKLKT010000442.1 GCA_023150495.1 Planctomycetota bacterium | reverse complement strand
CCTTGGAAACGAGTTATGTCACCCCCGCGGGTCAACCGTTGACCTGCGGATGCCGAGGACGCTCAGGATCACGGAGGAGGCGATCACCTGCGCGCCGAGCGCGAGGAAGGTGATCGCCGATGCGATCCGGCCCGGATCGGCCGACACGCCCTCGCGCCACGCCGCGACGAGCGGCACGCCCGTCACCGTCCCGACGGCGACGAGGCCGAGCCCGAGCAGCAGCCCCGCCTCGAGCCCGACATAGCGGAAGAGCCGGTCGAGGTAGGGACGCCGGTAGAACCCCTCGACGTGGTACCAGGTCTTGGCGATGAGCCCCACCTGGGCGAGCTGCGCGCCGAGCATCACGAACGCCGCGCCGGCGAACGGACGGGCCCAGCCGAGCCCCTCGCGGCCGAAGAGCGACGGCCCCTCGAGGAACGCGCCGAAGAGGAGGAACGCCGCGCCGGGCGCGAGCAGCACGATGTTCGGCGCGAAGAGCAGCAGGAACCGGAGGTGGCGCCAGCCGTCCCGCCACGGCCTCAGGTGCGGCGGCCGGCCGCGGCGGTCGCGCCGGAAGTCCACCGGCACCTCGGCGATCCGGAGCCCCGCGAGCGCCGCCTTGATCACCATCTCCGACGCGAACTCCATCCCGCCCGCGCGCAGGTCGAGCCTCGCTACGGCCTCGCGCCGCAGCGCACGCTGGCCGCAGTTCACGTCGCTGATGCGCGTGCGGAAGAGCAGGTTCAGGAGCCCCGTGAGCACGGGCGTCCCGAGGTAGCGGTTCAGCCGGGGCATCGCGCCCTTCTCGATCCGCCCGCGCAGCCGCGAGCCCATCACGAGGTCCGCGCCCGAGTCCGCGGCGGCGACGAGCGCCGCGAGGTCGTCGAACCGGTAGGAGCCGTCCGCGTCGCCGACGACGACGACATCGCCCGTCGACTCGCGGATGCCGTGCCAGAGCGCGTTCCCGTAGCCCTTGCGGCGCTCGCCGATCACGCGCGCGCCGGCGGCCCCCGCCGCCCCCACCGATCCGTCGCGCGAGCCGTTGTCGACGACGAGGACCTCCGGCTCCGCGCCGAGCGCCGCGATCCCCCTGAGCGCCTCCTCCACGCAGGCGCCCACGGTCCTCTCCTCGTCGAGGCAGGGAAGGACGACCGAGATCCGCCGCGGCAAGACGCGGCGAGTCTACCTGCCTCCCCCGGTGGCGGGCGCGAAATCAGAATCCGCGGTCGCCGGTGGCGCGGGAGGCGAGCGAGGACCGGCCGAGGCAGCGCGCGCGCTCGATCCGCTTGTCGAGCTCCTCGAGCAGGCCCGCGAGGCTGTCGAGCTCCGCGTCCCGCATGCCGGTCACGAAGTGCGCCACCTCCTCGAGCGCGTGGCGGTACCCCTCGTGGTAGGCGGCATCCTGTGTCATGGCGTCCTAAGAGGATCGGCGGGATAGGACGCGATCCGCAGGCTCCTGGAAGGAGGGGGGCTCCGGGGGGAGGAAAGGGGCCGCGAGGACGCGGCCCCTGACCTTGGTGGGGAGGGCCAGAGTTGAACTGGCGACACCACGATTTTCAGACGTGTGCTCTACCACCTGAGCTACCCCCCCAGCGTGGCGGCGGACTACCGTAGCATCAGATTTCGCCCCGCGCCACGGCTTGCGCGAGGGCCAGGAGATCGGCCTCGATCTGCGCCTTCAGGGCCGCCGGGCTCTCGAACCTCCGCTCCGGACGGAGGAAGCGGACGGGCCGCACCTCGAGCGCATCCCCGGTGAGATCTCCGCGCCACCCGGGGACATGGACCTCGAGCACCCTGCCAAGGGACTCCCCGAACGTGGGCCGCACGCCGAGGTTCATCACGCCGGGAGCGGCATCCGCGCCGCGGAAGACGCGCACGAGGTAGACGCCGTCGGGCGGGAGGATCTGGCCGCCCGTGTCGATGTTGGCCGTCGGGATCCCGAGGCCCGTCCCTCGCCCGGCGCCGTGCACGACGTGCCCGCGGAGCGTCATCGGCCGCCCGAGGAGGTTCGCGGCGCGCTCGAGCTCGCCCTTCCGGACCGCCTCGCGGATCGCGCTCGACCCGATCTTCCGCCCCTCCTTGTCGAGCACCGGGCTCGCGACGCGCACTTCGATGCCGAGCGGTCCGCCCTCCTCGCGCACGCGCGCCGCGTCGCCGGACCGGTCCTTCCCGATCCGGCTGTCGAAGCCGAGGAGCAGGCGGCGGCACCCGAGGCGGCCCTTCACGACGTCCTCGAGGAACTCGCGCGGCCCGAGGTGGCGGATCGCCGCGAAATCGAGGAGGACGGCGGCGTCGACGCCGTGGCGCTCGAACTCGACCAGCCGGTTCTCGAGCGTGAGCAGCGGCGCGACCTTCTCGCCCTTGAGGACCTCCAGCGGGTGGCGGTCGAACGTCATCACCACGCTCTCGCCGCCCGTCGCGCGCGCCCAGACGGAGAGCTCGTAGAGGAGCTGGCGGTGGCCGCGGTGGACGCCGTCGAAGACGCCGATGGTCGCGACGGGCTCGCGCAGGTCGCCGGGACGGACGCGGTCGAGGTCGAGCCGCCTCACCGCGGGATGTACTGCTCCTCGAGCGCCGCCAGGTCGTCCCGGATCGAGAGCCGGTCCGCCTCGCTCATGCGCTCGAAGAAGAGGACGCCGTCGAGGTGGTCGCACTCGTGCTGGATGATCCGCGCGAGGAGGCCGTGGAACTCGCCCTCCCGCGCCTCCCCGTCGAGGTCCGTCCACTTGAGCCGCACGCTCTCGGAGCGCCGGATGTCGCGCCGCACGCCCGGGACGGAGAGGCAGCCCTCCTCCATCTCCGCGGGGTGGCCGAAGGGCTCCACCTTCGGGTTCAGGCACACCATGGCGTCCTCGACCTCGCCCGTATCGCTCGCCACGAAGAGCCGGATGCTCTCCCCCACCTGGGGCGCCGCGAGGCCCACCCCGCTCGCCTCCTTCATGGTCCGGAGCATCTCCTCGGCGAGCTCGCGCAGCCCCTTCGCGCGGGGGTCGGCCTCCCGGGCCCGCTTGCGGAGCACGGGGTCGGGATAGAAGAGGATCCTCATTCGCTCCCCCAAGTCTAGCGGCTCGGGGAAGGCCGGCACCCCCCCGCACCCCCCCCATTTGACGGCGCGGAGGTCCCGCGCTACAAGGTGGGACTCCCCCCCCATGAACATCGCCAAGCTGAT
>JAKLKT010000441.1 GCA_023150495.1 Planctomycetota bacterium | reverse complement strand
CGTCCGCGTGCGCGAGCGGCGCCGTGTCCACGACGCGCACGCCCGGCGGCGGCTCCGCGACGAGCCGCGCGAGCACGTTCTCCTTCCGCGCGCCCGCGAGCGTGCCCGAGAGGATCAGGTGCTCCTCCGCCCGCGTCAGCGCGACGTAGAGGAGGCGCATCTCCTCGGCCGCCTCCTGCTGAGCGTCCCACGCGCGGATCTCCTCGTAGCCCGGCGGCTCGATGTTGCCGTCCTCGCCGCGCAGCTTGAACGAGAAGCGCCCGTCCGATGCGCGGAACGGCGGCCCCCGCCGCCCCCCCGCCTTCCACGTGAGATCGGCGACGACCACGAGCGGGAACTCGAGCCCCTTCGACGCGTGGATCGTCATGATCTTCACCACGTCGTCGTCCTCCGCCGCGACGGGCGCCTCGCTCTCGCGCAGCTCGCGCTCGCGGAACTCGAGCAGCGAGCGGCCGAACGCCGCGTAGCCCTCGGGCGTCTTCCGCGCGCGCCGGAGCGCCTTCATCAGGTTCGCGTAGCGGCGCCGGCCGTCGGGCTCGAGCAGCATCAGCTCCGCGAACCGCGTCTCCCCGAGGATCGTCTCGACGAGATCGCCCGTGGAGACGCGCTGCGCCATCGCGCGCCACCGCCGGAAGCGCGCGGCGAACTCCTGCAGCCGCGCCCATCGGGCGGGCGGAATCGGGGGGGGACAGGGGGCCGACGCGGCGCGGAGCGGCAGCGGGCCGTCGCCCGGCAGGTGCAGGAGGTCGCCGTCCGGCACGCCGCAGAAGAGCGAGGTCATCGCGGCGACCGCGCGGTACGTGTCGCCGGGGTCCGACAGGAGCAGCAGGAGATGCGCGAGGTCGACCACCTCGCGCGCCGCGTAGTAGCCGCGGCCCTGGATCACGACGTAGGGCACGCCCGCCTCGCCGAGCGCGCGCTCGTAGAGGACGAGGTTCGTCGTCGAGCGCAGGAGGAGCGCGCAGTCGCGGTAGGAGATGCTCCCCTCGGCGCCCTCCGCGCTGCGAGGGAGCTCCTTCCCCTCGACGATCTCGCGGAGCCGCCGCGCGACCGCCGCGGCCTCGCGCCGCCTTCCCTCCGCGGCGTTCTCCGCCGGGGGCGCGATCAGCTCGACGCACGACACCTTCTTCTCCCGCCACGGGGCCTCCGCGCGGAGGTCCTGCGGCGCGACGCCCGTGCCCGCGAACAGCTCGCGGAAGAGCGCGTTCGTGAATCCCGTCAGCTCCGGCCGCGAACGGAACGAGCCGCCGAGCGGATAGGGCTTCGCCTTGCCGCGCAGCTCCTGGAAGACCGCCGCGTCGGCATGGCGGAACCGGTAGATCGACTGCTTCTCGTCGCCGACGCCGAAGCGCACCGCCTTCGACGCGAGCCGGTCGAGGATCGCCTCCTGGAGCCGGTTCGTGTCCTGGTACTCGTCGACGAGGAGGTGGTCGAACTCCGACAGCACGGCCTCGCCGGCGGGGGAACGCAGGAGCCTCAGGCCCTCCCGCTCGAGGTCGGAGAAGTCGAGGAGCCCCTCGGCGCGCTTCCGCGCCGTGTAGGCCGCATCCAGCCGCGCGAGCGCCTCGACGACCGCCGCGCCGGTCGCGCCCGCCCGCGCGAGGTGGACGAGCGGCCGGTACGCCTTCGCGATCTCCTTGCCCTCCGCGAAGAGCTCCTTCTGCGCGGCCGCGACGCCGCCCTTCACGAGCTCCGCGAACTCCTCCGCCGCGTCCGGGTCGAGCGCGAGGAAGCGCGCGCGGCCCTCGCGGAGCCCCGCGAGCTTCTTCGCCGTGCCCGCCGGCGCGAGCCGCGCCTCGGCGCAGCCGTCGAGGAAGCGCGCCATCCGTCCCCGGAGCCCCTCGAGATCGGGCGCCATGGGCCTCAGCTCCTTGAGATCGAACGGCGTCGCCCGGGCGGCCTCGTAGAGATCCCGGAGGTCCCCTTCCGCCCCGGCGAGGTCGACGAGCGCGTCGGAGAGGCCGGTCGCGTCGACGGTCTCGGCCATCGCCTCCTCGCGGAGGAACTCGGCGGTGATCTCGTCCGCGATCGCGAAGCGCGGGTCGAGCCCGGCATCGAGCGCGCGCTCCCGGAGCATCCGCGCGAGGAAGGCGTGGATCGTCGAGACCGGCGCGAACTCGGCCTGCCGCGCGAGGTCCGCCCTCCCCTTGCCCCGGAGGGCCCCGCGGATCCTCTCCTTCATCTCGCGCGCGGCCTTCTCGGTGAACGTGACCGCGAGGATGCGCGGGATGGGCACGCCGCGCCTCGTCGCGAGGTCGAGGTAACGCTCCGTGAGCACGCGCGTCTTGCCCGTGCCCGCGCCGGCGACGACGGCGACCGCGCGCTCCTCCGCGAGGGCGGCGGCCTTCTGCTCCCGCGTCAGCTCGGCCAATTCTTCCTCCCCGCCTTCACGAGGAACCGCGCGCGCGCCACGCGGCAGAGGTCGTAGCCGTCGCACTGCGTGCGCGTGCACTTCTCGGGATCGCTCGGCTTCACCGCGAGGCGGCCCTCGCGCCACGCGGCCGCCACGTCCTTGACGAGCTCCGCCATCGCCTCGCGCTTCCGCGCGAGCTCCTCGCGGGTCACCGGCTCGACGCCCAGCCGCTCCGCGAGCTCCGGCACCGCGTAGCCCTGGAGGTCGCCCTTCTTGAGCCGCTCGTACACCGCGCCCGCGGCCTCCGGCAGCGCGAGCAGGTAGGCGTCGAGCTGCGTCTCGTCGAGGTCCTCCGCGCGCCCGGTCTTGAAGTCGCGCACGAGCTGGCCCGCGGGGTAGCGCTCGATCCGGTCGACGCGGCCGCGCAGCTTCGCCCCCGAGACCTCGATGTCGAACTTCCACTCGACCGTCTCGACGGGCGTGCCCGAGAGCCGCTTCGCCGCCCGCGCGACGGAGGCCCGGAGCGCGCGCCGGTCCGCCTCCTCGACGAGGCCGAGCCGGAGCCCCTTCGCCTTCTCCGCGAAGACGTCGTCGAAGACCGCGCGCGGGTCGTCGCCCGGCCGCTCCGCGCAGCGCTCGAGCGCCGTGTGCGCGATGTCGCCCTTGAGCAGCGGGTCGAGACCCGGCTCGCGCGGGCGCTCCGCGCGGAGGATGTGGCGCGCGAGGAGGAGGTACGGGCACCGCCGGTACGAGTTGATCGACGACGCCGACAGCGCGGGCGCCCGGCCGGGCATCGCGATCGGC
>JAKLKT010000440.1 GCA_023150495.1 Planctomycetota bacterium | reverse complement strand
CTTCTTCGTCACGCACGCGGTCCGGTGCGTCCCTAAGGACCCGAAGGCGAAGGCCAAGACGCGCGCGCCGAAGCGCAGCGAGTGCGGCGCGTGCCGCCCCTACCTCGCGTTCGAGCTCAGGGCGCTCCACCCGAAGCTCGTGCTCGCCGTCGGCGGCAAGGCGGCGGAGGCGGTCCTCGGCAGACCGGTCGTGATGGACGACGAGCACGGGCAGCGCCGCCGGATCGGGGACATCGAGCTGCTCACCGTGCTCGTCCCCTCGCCGCACAACCGCGGCGCGCTCAAGCGCCACGGCTTCGGCATGGAGAGCTACACGCGCTGGCTCGCGGGGCTCTTCGGCGCCCTCATCGACGACCTGCGCCGGTAGTCGTGTCCGGCGCGCCCCCTCGCCGTGCTATATGGGGGAATGCGATTCGGCAAGGGCGTCCCCGCGGCGCACGCGGCGTTCCTCGACAAGGCACTCGGCATCCTCGGCCAGGACCGCCGCCTCTTCGGCGTCGGCGCCTGCGGCTCGTTCCTGTCCCGGAGGATGGACGAGCATAGCGACATCGACCTCGTGATCGGCGTCGAGGACGGCGCGCACGAGGAGGTGACGCGCGAGCGCATGACGATCGCGGAGGGCCTCGGGAACCTCCTCTCGGCCTTTACCGGCGAGCACGTCGGCGACGCGCGCCTCGTGATCTGCCTCTACGGCCCGCCGCTCCTCCACGTCGACCTGAAGTTCCTCCGCGCGGACGAGCTCAAGGAGCGCGTCGAGGACCCGGAGATCCTCTGGGAGCGCGAGGGGCGGATGACCGCGGCGCTCGCGAAGGGCGTCGCGCGCTACCCGCAGCCGGACCTCCAGTGGATCGAGGACCGCTTCTGGACCTGGGTCCACTACGCGACGTCGAAGATCGGCCGCGGAGAGCTCTTCGAGTCCGAGGACTGCCTCGCCTTCCTGCGCGGCCGCGTGCTCGGGCCGCTCGCGCTCCTCGAGAAGGGCGCGCGCCCGGCCGGCGTGCGCCGGATCGAGATCCACGCGCCGGAGGTAGCGCGCGAGATGGAGAAGACGCTCTCCGGGCACAGTGCCCGCGCCTACGCCGAAGCGCTGGAGCAGGCGGTCGGGATCTACAGGGGGCTCCGGGGGCGGCTCGCCACGCGCGCCTTCGCCCCGCGCCCCGCCGCGGAGAAGGCCGTCATGGCGCACCTCGCCGAGGTCAAGGCGCGGCTCGCACGCTGACGAGCGGCCGCTCGAGGAGCGTCCGCACCGGCGCGGCGAGACCGTTGTCGTACTCGACGAGCGCGATCGACGAGTAGCGCCCGCGGATGGGCAGCGCCGCCCGCGCCGCGGCGACCGCGGGCGCGACGTCCGGCAGCCGGAAGCCGACCGTGCAGTGCGGCACCCACGCGCCCGGCGCATAGTGCGCCATGCCGCCCGGCACGAGCGCGTGCCACTCCCGGTGGAGCCGCAGGAGCGCGTCGTCCACGACGGGCGCGAGGAAGACGACTCCCTCGCCGCCGGGGAAGGTCCCGGCGCTCGCGAACGCGAAGGGCATCTGCGCCGCCTGGAAGCGCGCAACCGCATCGACGGCCCCCGGAGCCCCCTCTGGATATGCGGCAAGCGAGACGTGCGGCCTCGCCCGGAGGTCGAAGAGCATTCCGCTCCCGCTGACCGCGCGGACGGCCTTCCACACCTCGAGCACCGCCCGCTCGGCGTCCGCGTCGAAGCAGAGCTCGACGGCAAGCCCCATCACGCCCCGGTCCGCGACACGGGAACACGTCTCGCGTGCCGCTCCACACCCGTAGAAACTACGACTTTCATCCGCGGTTTGCGGCACCGATGCCGCACCCCACCGCCGCAACCCGAGCTCTCCCAAGCATTTGCGAGCAGGACGCCCGGAAAAGATCAGCCTATTCTGCCCAGTCGGCGACGAAGACGTTGGTCTCGTTCGGCTTGTCGTTCCATCGGTTCGAGCAGAAGACGAGCCGCTTCCCGTCGCGCGTGAACATCGGGAAGCCGTCGAAGTCGTCCGAGCGGTGCGCCCCCTCGCGCATGCGCTGGAACCACGTCACCCGCTCGAGCTCGCCCGTCTCGACGTCGACTAGGAAGAGGTCGAAGTTCATCCCGTCCGGGTCGTGATGGTTCGTCGCGAAGATCACGCGCTTCCCGTCCGGGTGCCAGAAGGGCGCGAAGTTCGCCTGGCCGTTCCTCGTCACCTGCTTCTTGTTCGAGCCGTCCGCGTCCATCACCCAGATCTCGAGGCGGTTCGGCTTCTCGAGCCCCTCCTAGAGCAGGAGGCCGTAGTCGCTCTTCGTGACGTCGTCGTCCGCGCCGGGCGCGCGCCAGACGATCCGCTTCCCGTCCCACGAGAAGAACGCGCCGCCGTCGTAGCCGGACCGCTCCGTGAGCCGCTTCACGTCGCTCCCGTCGAGGTTCATCGAGTAGAGCTCGATGTCGCCGTCGCGCACCGACGTGAACACGATCCGGTCGCCCTTCGGCGAGACGGTCGCCTCCGCGTCGTAGCCGGGCGACTCCGTGAGCCGCTGCGGGTTCTTGCCGTCCGCGTCGGCGACCCAGATGTCGTAGCTCTGGAAGAGCGGCCAGACGTAGCCGCGCGAGCGGCCGGGCGGCGCCGGCGGCGCGTCGGCCGCGCCGTGCGTCGAGGCGTAGAGGATCCGCTTGTCGCCCGGCAGGAAGTAGGCGCACGTCGTCCGCCCCTTCCCCGTCGACACGAGCCGCAGGTCGCTGCCGTCGGCCGCCATCGTGAAGATCTGGTCGGCCGTGTACGGCGGCCGCGTCGACTGGAAGACCAGCCGGTCCTCGGCGAACGACCAGTAGGCCTCGGCGTTCTCGCCGCCGAACGTGATCTGGCGGAGGTTCCGAAGGTGCCGCTCTTCCGGCAGCGGGTCGCGCGTGACCGCGGGCGACTTCGGCTCCTCGCACGCGGCGAGGAGAAGCAGCAGGGGCAGGAATCGCATGGCCCTAGGCTAATCGGGGATGGAAGGCGCCTTCGCGCGAAGCGCCATGGCGCCCAAGGGGGGCCGGGGGAAGGAAGGCCGGCCCCCGGACCCCCTCTACTTCGCTCCCTCCGGAGGCTGCTCGGGCGCGGCCGGCGCCGGCTGGTCCTTCTGGTCCGGATGCTTGAAGAACCACGTCTTCTCCGGCGCGGGGATCCTGTCCCA
>JAKLKT010000439.1 GCA_023150495.1 Planctomycetota bacterium | reverse complement strand
ACGCCGCTCCGGAGGAAGCGCGCGACGAGCGCGTGGGCGGGCTCCGTGCCGCCGAGCGCCTCGACGACGCAGTCGTGCTCCCCCCGCAGGACCTCCGCCGGATCGGCCGTGACCCGGCCGCGCGGCGGCGCGAACGCGCGCTCCCGCGCGGCATCGCGCACGAGCGCCGTCGTCACCTCGAAGCGGACCCCGTGGTCCGCCTCGATCCGGTCGCCCTTCTCCGCGAGGAGCCGGCAGAGCCCTTGGCCGACCGTGCCGAGGCCCAGAAGGCCGACCCGGAAGAGCCCGGCGCGTCGCGCGGCGCGTCGCGCGGTTCGTGTGCGTGTTTCCGCGGGCATGGATACCTCCTCAGGTCCTCACGCCCGGCCCGGAGGCCCCGAAGAGGCACGAAAAAAGCCTCTTCGGGAAGAAGAGGCCTTTCGCGACGCGGAGGTCCCGCGCCTGCTCATCTTTCCCGGGGTCGGGCAGGAGTTAGCACCTTGCCGCTTCCGCGGCCGGTTGCTGCAGCGTCGCAGGGCCTGTTCCCTCGGCTGCTCTGGATGAAGTCTCGTTCGAAAAGATCGCGAGGCGCTCGCCTCGACGTGCGGGAGTCTACGGCGCGTCGCGCGGGCGTCAAGCATTTCCCGGGCGCCCGCCCTTGCCGGCCACCGAGCGCGCTGCACAATGGCGCCGTGATCACGGTGCGGACGGATCTGCGGCCGGGCGATGTCGGCGAGATCGTCCGCCTGCACGGCGTGCTCTACGCGCGCGAGCACGGGTTCGATCCGACCTTCGAGGCGTACGTGGCGGAGCCGCTCGCGCGGTTCGCGATCTCGGGGTCGCCGCGCGAACGGCTGTGGATCGCGGAGCGGGAGGGCCGGATCGTCGGCTCTATCGCGATCGTCGAGACCTCGCCCGGGACGGCCCAGCTGCGCTGGTTCCTCGTGGACCCAGAGGCTCGCGGCCAGGGGCTCGGCGGGAGGCTCCTCGACGAGGCGATCGCGTTCTCGCGCGAACGCAGCTACCGAACGATCGTTCTATGGACCGTGAGCGCGCTCGCGGCCGCCGCGCGGCTCTACGTGGCGAAGGGCTTCGCCCGGACGGAGCGGAAGCCCGGCCGCCTCTGGGGCGCCGACGTGGTCGAGGAGAAGTACGAGCGCCGTCTCGGGTAGTTTCCCGTTTCCCGCAGCCGGGATCGGCCGGCCCCCGGACCCCCCCCGGATCGTCCCCTGCGGGGGTAGGATGCCTGCTTCGGCTCGAAACACTGGAAGCAAGAGGAGAACTCACATGAAGCGTGGAAGCGTTTTCGTCTGCATCGCCGCGGCCCTCGTCGGGGCGTTCGCCCTCGGCCGCGCCGGCGCGCAGGAAGGCAACGACATCAAGGCCGCCTTCATGGCGCTCGGGAAGCCCGGCGCCGAGCACGCGGCGCTCATGAAGTGCGCCGGCAACTGGGACTGCGAGACCAAGGAGTTCCAGCCGGGCGCCGAGCCCAACGTGAGCAACGGCAAGGTCGTCCGCACGGAGATCTTCGGGGGCCGGTTCCTCCGGGAGGACTTCGAGGGCCAGATGGGCGGGGAGACCTTCAAGGGCGTCGGATTCACGGGCTTCAACAACGCCACGAAGAAGTACGAGATGATCTGGTTCAGCAGCATGGGGACCGACATCATGTTCATGACCGGCACCGAGACGGAGGCCGGCAAGGCGTGGGAGTTCAAGGGCTCCTTCGCCGGCCCCGGCGGCATGCAGATCAAGTCCAGGATCCTCACCAGGAAGATCGCCGACGATCAGGAGGTGATGGAGATGTGGAACGACATGGGCATGGGCGAGATGAAGTGCATGGAGATCACCTACACGCGCGCGAAGTAGGTCGGTCCCTTCGACAGGGGGCGGGCGCGGCATGTTCCGCGCCCGCTTCCTTTCCGGCTACTCCCCGTAGAACCACGCCTCGAGCGCAAGGAGCTCCGCGGGCGTGGGCTTCAGCCGGATCGGCGTGTAGTTCATCGACGTCCCCTCCCAGTACTTCCGCGGGTCGCCGACCTTCCTCCGGAAGTACTCGCGCGTGAAGAGGTCCTTCACGGCCGGGCGGTCGGGCGCCGCGATGCGGTTGATCGGCGGGCCCATGTCGTCGGCCGACTCCTTCCCGTCGATCCGGTGGCATCGCGCGCACTGGAACCTCTCCATGATCCGGGGCACGTCGGGGGCGGGGGTGTCCGCGGGGGCGGGGGGCTCCGGGGGCCGCTCCGGCGCCCTCGCGAGGGATGCCGCCGTGAGGCCGCCGATGCCGAGGACGACCGCCAGCGCGACCGCGATCTCGGGTCCCCTTCGCCCGCGCGAACAGAACGGGAGCCCGATCGCGAGGGCGACGAGGAGCGACGGCAGGACCGCGGCGACGAGGAACGTGCTCCCCGGCACGCGGTGGAGGAGCTCGTTCACCCAGAGGAAGAACCACTCCGGCCGCGCGTCCGGCGGGGCCTCGCCGAGGAGGTCCGCCTTCGGCCCGAGCGCCGGGGGGAAGAGGAGCGCAGCGAGCAGCAGAGCCGCGAGCGTCGCCGCGCCGGGGATGAGCAGGGGGCGCGGGGGCGCCGTGCACAGTCGCCGCCACGACCCCACGAACAGGGCGACGAGGAGCACGAGGGCCGCGGGCAGCACGACCGCGTGGACCGCGTAGAGGCGGGTCAGCGTGGCGCTCGAGATCGCGTCGCCCCCGCGGACCGCCCCCGCGGCGGCGTCGCCGGCCAAGGGAGTCGATGCCGCGACGCCCTCCATCACCCGGATCCCCGCGAGCGCGCGCTCGTCGCCCGGCAGCAGGTAGCCCGTGTAGGCGAAGCCCGTGAGCACGAGGAAGAGGAGGCAGCCGAGGACCCAGAGCCTCCTCCCTTCGGTCCTGTGGCCCCCGCGCGCGAAGACGAGCGCCCCGTGGAGCCCCGCGAGGACGAGTGCGAAGGCGCCCGACCAGTGGTGGAGCGAGCGGAGGAGCCGGCCGAGCGGCAGCGTCTCGACGTGCGCGGTGGCGTCGCGCGCCGCCTCGAACGTCGGCGCGTAGTGGAACGCGAGGAACGCCCCCGAGAGGAGTCCGCCCGCCGCGACGAGGACCGCGAGCCGGCCGAAGCTCACGCGCGCACCTCCACGCGGCCGTCCGTGACGCGCGTCTCGAGCCGCGCGAGGGGCCGCGTCACGGGCCGCCTCGCC
>JAKLKT010000438.1 GCA_023150495.1 Planctomycetota bacterium | reverse complement strand
CGCGGCGCACGGGCTCGGCGTCGCGCGGGCGAGGGAATCCGTGCCCGCGCTCGTCGCGGCGCTCGCGAAGGAGGAGCGGCTGCGGATCCGGAAGACGATCGGGGAATCCCTCTACCGGCTCACCGGCGAGGACTTCGGGGACGCTAGGGACCTCTGGGAGCGCTGGTGGCGCGAGCGCGGCGAAGGGTTCGCGATGCCGGAGAAGGCGCCGGAACGGAAGGAGGCCGCCCGCGGCGGCGAGCGCCGGACCGTGGCGTCCTTCTACGGCGTGCCGGTCGACTCCGACCGGGTCGTCTTCGTGCTCGACGTCTCCTCCTCGATGGGGGGCGCGGGCTTCGGGCAGGAGGCGACGGAACTCGATCGCGCCGTGACGGAGACGCTCAAGGTGGTGAAGGCGCTCCCCCCCTCGGCGAAGGCGAACGTCATCGTCTTCGAGACGGAGGTCCGCATGTGGAGGAGGAGCCTGACGACCCTCGGGCCGGCGGCCCGGAAGGCGCTCGAGGGGTTCCTCCACGGGCAGAAGCCGCAGGGCTCGACGAACCTCTACGACGCGATCGAGTCGGCCCTCCTCATGAACGACGTGGAGACGGTCTACCTCCTTTCCGACGGGGAGCCGACCGCCGGCAGCATCACGGACGACGAGGAGATCCTCGCGGCGGTGCGGCGACTGAACCGGGACACGAGGGCCGCCGTCCACTGCGTCTCGCTCGGCGGGGAGTCCCGGCTCCTCCGGCGGCTCGCCGAGGCGACCATGGGAACCTACGTGACGCGGTAAGCCGTTGTGCCGAAGCGGGTTACGGCGCCGCCCCCGGAGCCCCCCGACTTCGCCCTGCGGGGCGGTTCTCGTAAGTGAAGCTTCGGCAAAGGGTTAGGACTGAGGTCGCCGGCCGTCGTTGACCGGGGGTATCTTATCGGGTTCAACGGACCCCTTGTTTCCCGACCGGACCGGGAGGGGGCGGGGGGCCGCGGTTCGATGGACGTCCGAAAAGACAACCCCCTGATCGTCCAGAGCGACCGGACCGTCCTCCTCGAGGTGGACGGGCCGAGGTACGCGGATGCGCGGGATGCCCTGGCGGTCTTCGCCGAGCTGGTGAAGTCCCCCGAGCACATCCACACGTACCGGATCACCCCGCTCTCCATCTGGAACGCCAAGGCCGCCGGCCACTCCGCCGAGGAGATGGTCGAGGCGCTGACCTCGCTCGCCAAGTACCCCGTCCCCGGGAACATCGTCCGGGACATCCGGGACTACGCGGCCCGGTACGGGCGGGTGCGGCTCGTGCGGGAGGGGGACCGGCTGATCCTCGAGAGCGAGGACGCGGCGCTCCTCCAGGAGGCGTGGTCGAACAAGGCCGTCCGGCGCTACCTCGTCGAGCGGCTCTCGCTCCAGCGGATCGAGGTCGACCCCGCGATGCGGGGCCACGTGAAGCAGGCGATGATCCGCATCGGCTTCCCCGTGGAGGACCTCGCGGGGTTCGTCGACGGGGGGCCGCTCGCGATCGAGCTCGACACGGGGCGGTTCAGCGTCCGCCGCTACCAGGAGGCGGCCGTGGACGCCTTCTGGGCGGACGGGTCGGCGCGCGGGGGCTCGGGGGTCGTCGTGCTCCCCTGCGGCGCGGGCAAGACGATCGTCGGCATGGGAGCGATGGCGAGGGTCGGGCGGAAGACGCTCGTCCTCACGACCAACCTCACGGCCGTCCGCCAATGGCGCGACGAGCTCCTCGCCAAGTGCCGGATCGACCCCTCGGACATCGGCGAGTACACGGGCGAGCGGAAGGAGATCCGCCCGGTCACCCTCAGCACCTACCAGATCCTCACCTACCGGCGGTCGAAGACGGAGACGTTCGTCCACTTCGGCCTCTTCTCCGGCAACGACTGGGGGCTCATCGTCTACGACGAGGTCCACCTCCTCCCGGCGCCGGTCTTCCGCGTGACCGCGGAGATCCAGGCGACGCGCCGGCTCGGCCTCACGGCCACGCTCGTCCGCGAGGACGGGAAGGAGGACGAGGTCTTCACGCTCATCGGGCCGAAGCGGTACGACGTGCCGTGGAAGGAGCTCGAGCGGCAGGGGTACATCGCCCAGGCGAGCTGCACCGAGGTGCGGGTGCCGCTCCTCGACGAGCACCAGCGGCTGCGCTACGCGACCGCGGACAAGCGCGAGAAGTTCCGGCTCGCGTCCGAGAACCCGCGCAAGATGGACACGCTGAGGCGGCTGCTCGCCCGCCACGACGGCGACCTCGTCCTCGTGATCGGGCAGTACCTGCGCCAGCTGAAGGAGATCGCGCGGCTCGTGCGCGCCCCGCTCATCACCGGCAGGACGCCGAACGACGAGCGCTCGGATCTCTACGGGAAGTTCCGCCGCGGGGAGATCAAGGTGCTCGTCGTGAGCAAGGTGGGCAACTTCGCGATCGACCTGCCGGACGCCTCCGTGCTCGTGCAGGTGAGCGGGACCTTCGGCAGCCGGCAGGAGGAGGCGCAGCGGCTCGGGCGGATCCTCCGGCCGAAGAGCGACGGCGGGCAGGCGCACTTCTACAGCCTCGTCACGCGGGACACGGCGGACCAGGACTTCGCGCAGAACCGGCAGCTCTTCCTGACGGAGCAGGGCTACAGCTACCGGATCATGGACGATCGCGAGGTGGAGGCGGCGGGGGGTGCGGGGGCGTGAGCACGCGCGGAGCGCTGCCCGATCCGCTCAAGCTGAGGCGCCACCTCGACTTCGCCACGGCGGCGGAGCTCGACGAGTTCCTGCGCTTCTGGGGGCCCCACGAGAAGCCGACGAACGGCCGCGGCGACGTCGTCGAGCGTCTCCACCGGCTCATGTCCGACGAGGACGTCGTCTACGGGAAAGTGGACCTCCTCTCGGACAAGGTGCGCGCCGTGCTGCTCCGCCTGCTCCGCAAGACGAACTACGTGTCCGACCTCCAGGGGCTCTTCCGCGGCGCGGACGGCCTCGAGATGGAGTACTACGAGGCGGAGGCGGCGCTCACGGCGCTCTCGCGCCGCGGCTTCGTCCGGGTCAGCCGCGGGCAGGACTGGCTCCACTACGGCCGCGCGGCGTACGCGATCCCGCTCGAGACCGCGCTCGTGCTGCGCGGGCTCGCGGGCGGCGACCGCCGGCCGCTGCGGCACGTGTTCTCCCACGCGACGTACCGGCCCGCCGCGGGGGAGCCCTCGG
>JAKLKT010000437.1 GCA_023150495.1 Planctomycetota bacterium | reverse complement strand
CCTCGCGGAGGCCCGGGCGTCGCCGGATCCCTCGGTACAGGAGGCGCGGCTGACGAGGCTGCTCGGCCTCAGGCCCGGGCACCGGGAGGCGGAGGACCTCCTCGCGACGGCGCGCCGTTTCGAGCCGCTCCGGGATGAGGTCGAGGACGCGCGGAGGCTCTCGGCCGAGTACCGCGAGCTGCGCGACAAGCGCCGCCTCACCGACGAGTGGGCGCGCCGCGCGGAGGCGACGGCCGCGGTGCTCGAGCTGCGCACGATCCCCAACCTCGAGGCGCTGCCCGAGACGTACCCCGGACGGGGCCTAGTCGGCGAGGCCAGGGATCTCGCGAGCCGGCTGCGCGGCTTCCGCATCGTCACGCTCAGGAAGCTGCCCGACGACGTGGAGGTGCTCCTCGCCAAGGGGACGGGCGCATCCCGCGAGATCGACTGGGCCGGTGCCGGCATCCACCGCCGGACGCCCCTCGCCGCGCAGGACATCGTGCTTGAGCCGGGCAGCTACGTGCTCCTCCTTCGCGGGAGCGGGCGCACGCTCCACCTCCCGTTCCGGATCGAGCACCGGACGACCGACCGCACGGAGATCGAGTGCCCGATCGACCCCAAGGCGATCCCCGAGGGGATGGTGTACGTCCAGGGCGTCGAGGGGATGGAGTACGGCGACCCGCGCTTCGCCGACGCCCCCCAGCGGGTCGATCTCAAGCCCTTCTTCCTCGACGAGCACGAGGTGACGAACGAGCAGTACGCCCTCTACGTGAACGACCTCGATCCGCCTCTCCGCCGCCGCGCGGTGCCCCGCCGCCTGCTGCCCGGCGGCGGCGAGCAGACGGCGCCGCTCTGGAACGAGCTGCCCGACGCGACGTGGACCTTCCCGGAGGGCGCGGCTAGGCTGCCGGTCACCGGCATCTCGCTGCTCGACGCGGAGGCGTACGCGGCGTGGGCCGGCAAGCGCCTCCCCTCGCCCGCCGAGTGGGAGCGCGCCGCGCGGGGCGCCGACCGCCGCGACTACACGTTCGGGATGGAGCTCGACCCATCGGCCTCTAACGCCCACACCGGGACCATCGCCGAGGCCGGCGGCTTCCCGCGCGACCGGTCGCCGTTCGGCGCGCTCGACATGGCGGGCAACGTCGCCGAGCTCACCTCCGAGAGCGCGGGCGCGATGGCGACGATCAAGGGGGGTTCCTTCGACCTCCCCCGCTATCGCGCGCTGGCCGTCGCGTCCGGCCGGGTGCGCGCGGACCTCCCCAGCAGGGACGTGGGCTTCCGCTGCGCGAAGGACGTCGAGTAGCTACCGGATCTCCGCTCCTTGTCGTCGGTCTCGATCACGTTGCGATCGGACAAGACGCCCGCGGGCAGGCTCTCCGGCAGCCTGACGAGGATCCGCCACGTCGTGCCGGGCGCGTGCTCGGGCACCTTCACGTCCACGCGGCGGCCCTCGGCGCGCGCGTCGGTCACGCGGAACGACCGCTGGGCGAGCGCGGTCAGCAGGACCTCCGCCTCCTTCGACGCGCCTTGCGGCACCGAGCCGAAGGAGACCTCGCGCGGCGACGCGTGGATCGGCGGGTAGAGGAGGAGCTTCAGCGGCCAGGCCACCTCGACGCCCGTGGGCTCGATCCGGAAGCGCACCTGCCACTCCGCGGGCTGCATCGCGTCGGTCGGCGCGTCGCGCCGGAGCTTCAGGCGCACGAGCTGCTCGCGCGCCGGCTCGCCCGTCCCCAGCGAGACCACCTCCAGGTAGCGCTCGTGCCCCTTGGCCTCCGTCACGGTGAAAGGGGCCACGCCCTCCCGGGCGACGATCCTCACCTTGAATTCGGTCTCCTGGGCGGGATAGGCCGCCGTCTCGACCGCGCGCGGCGGGTAGGGGGCGTAGTCGGGGACGACGGCGCCCGCGAAACGGATCTCGAAGACGCCGCCCTTGTGGTTCTGGGCGTCCGACCGGACCCGCACCGACGCCTCGAACGGGCCGGCGACGCGCGGCGCGACGACCGCGCCGACGAGCTGGAACTCGCCGCCGGTCCTCACGACGAGCGGGTCGCCGAGCTTCGGGAGCCGGACGACCGCGGGGTCGCTCGGCGTCCACTCCGAGATCGTCACGTCCTCGTTCCCGAAGCTCGCGAGCGCGACCGCGAACGCCTTCTCCTCGCCGGGGACGAGCGGGCCGAGGGCGACGCCCGGCGGGCGCACGGTGATGTTCCTCCCCTCGCGCGGGCGGTCCACGACCTCGCCGCCGAACGTGTACCGGAGCACCCAGTCGGGGACGTCGGGGCTCGTGATCGCGACGGTGCCCTGGAACGGCCCCGGCTTCTCGGGGACGATGACGATGAGCCACGGAAAGCCGGTCCCCTCCCGCGGGATCGTCGTCGTCCCGCCGAGCCGCGCGACCACGCCCGGCGGCGCGGGCTCCTCGAGGCGCGCCTCGAGCCGCACCTGCCTGCCGGCGCGGGTCCTCACCTCGAGCGTGTACTGGTAGCGGCGCAGCGGCAACGCCTCGGGCATCTCCAGGTGGGTCGCCCCGGGCTTCGTCGGGATCGTGACGACGAGGGGATCCCCCCCGCACGCCGCGAGGAGGAGGGCGAAAAGGATCGCCGTCCGCATCGGGGGTATTCTAGGGTCCCTTGGCAGGAAGGAGGGGGGCCGGGGGGGAGGGGTGCGCTGCCCCCGGAGCCCCCTCACGTCCCCTTGACGACGACGAGCGTCAGGTCGTCGTCGAAGTTGTCCTTCGTCCACTCCGTGACCGCGCGGACGAACTGCTGGACGATCTCCGCCGGCGGCCGCTCCTTGAGCCCCGCGAGGAGCGTCTTCATCCGTTCCACGCCGAAGAGCTCCTTCGACGCGTTCATCGCCTCGGGGAGCCCGTCGGTGTAGAGCAGCAGGATGTCGCCCGGCCTGAGCGGGGCCGCCTCGCGGATCTCGTAGTCCGCCGCCGGGAGGAGGCCGAGGCCGGGGCCCGTCTTGCTGAGCTCCTCGAACGAGCCGTTCTGGCGCCGGAAGAGGATCACGGGGTTGTGGCCCGCGGACGCGTAGCGGAAGGCCCCCGACTTCGTGTCGATGACGCCGAAGAAGAGGGTCATGAAGGAGCCCTCGGGCATGTCGCGGTCGAGGAAGAGGTTCACCTCCCTGAGGACCGCGCCCGGATCCGCGACCTTGTAGGTGAACGCGCGGAGCAGCGCGCGGGCGGTCGCCATGAAGAGGGCGGCGCCGATCCCGTGGCCGGAGACGTCCCCGACGATGACGCCCATCCGGTGCTCCGGCATCGTCACGTAGTCGTAGTAGTCGCCGCCGGTCTCGTCGCACGGCCGGTTGAAGCCCGCGATCTCGATCTTCGGCCGCTCGACCGTCTTGCGCGGGAGCATCCCCTGCTGGATCTCCTTCGCGACGTGGAGGTCGTGCTGGAGGCGCTGCTTCTGGATGTAGGCGTCGACGAGGCGCGCGTTGTGGATCGCGAGGCCGCACTGCGAGCCCAGCGCCTTGAAGAGCTCGAGGTCGGCCTGCGTGAAGCCCTTCGCCGAGGCGCGGCTGTCCACGTAGAGGACGCCGAGGC
Organism: Planctomycetota bacterium; assembly: GCA_023150495.1. Classification (GTDB taxonomy): domain Bacteria; phylum Planctomycetota; class PLA2; order PLA2; family PLA2; genus PLA2. Next base: position 941 of record JAKLKT010000437.1, on the reverse strand, counting down.
GCTCGTCCGCGGTGGTCAGCGGCACGCACATGACGCTCACGAGGCGCAGGTCGAGGATCGACTGGCCGAGCGCGATGTCGCCGCCGCCGGCCGCGTCCATGAGCGTCTCGGCCTTGCCCGTCTCGAAGACCTTCGCGGGGATCGAATGGGAGTAGCGGATGCCCGCCGGGAGCGGGTTCTTCGCCTTGTCCCGCGCGACCTTGATCGCGAGCTTCTTCGTCGCGTCGTCCCGGAGCAGCAGGAGGCCGCGCTCGGCGTTCGTGATCGCGATCGCCTTGTCGACGATCGACTTCATGAGCGCGTCGAGGTCCGCCTTCCCGGTCACCTCCGCGATCGTGTCGAGGAGGATCGTGACGTTCCGCGCGTCCTTCGCCCGGTCCCCGGTGAGGAAGCCGGTCTGGGAGGCGGCCCAGTCCTGGCTCACGGGACGATCGCCTTGCTGACGACGAGCCGGGTGCCCGTCTTGGGGTCCCAGGTGACGGTCATCTCGTCCATGTAGCTCTTGATCAGGAAGAGCCCGCGCCCGCGGGGCTCCTCGAGGTCGGGCATGCGGTGGGCCCTTGCGAGGGCGGCCTTGGCGAACGCGTCCCCTCCCCTGCCCGGGTCCGTGACCTCGCAGCGGAAGCGCTCCGAAGTCACCGTAATCGTCAGGCCGATCTCGTCGTCGGGCCCCCGGGAGCCGTGCTCGATCGAGTTGTTGAGGATTTCGGTGGTCACGAGGGCGATCGACTCCGTCTCGTCCTCCGAGTACTTCGCCAGCGCGCAGAGGGCGCTGACGAAGTGCCGGATGGGACGGACGTACCGTAGGTTGGCTGCGAAGGAGAGCGTGACGGTCCCCTTGCCCTGGATCTGCGGACGGATCGGCATCCCTCGGGAGGGGGATGGTAGCGGCTCCGGGGGATCCGTTCAACCGCGCTGCGCGGGGGGGGGGTTGGGGGCTC
>JAKLKT010000436.1 GCA_023150495.1 Planctomycetota bacterium | reverse complement strand
CCTTCGCGCGCTCGAGACGGTGAAGATCCTCTCGAGCGACGAGTTCCAGGGGAGGAAGAGCGGCCTCCCGAGCGGCGCGCGCGCGGAGGCGTGGATGGCGGAGCGCGTCGGGGCGCTCGGCCTCGGGAAGCCGAACGGGTTCACGCTCTTCCACGACTTCAGGGCCTCCGTGACCGAGGAGGGGCCGGGGCCGCGGTTCGAGGTGGTCGGCGGCAGCCGCGGCACGCGGAACGGCGCATTCCTCTCCGACTACGTGGCGCTCCTCTACTCGGGGAAGGGCGACGTCGAGGCGGAGGTCGTCTTCGCGGGCTACGGCATCCACGCGCCCGGGAAGGGACATGACGACTACGAGGGTCTCGACGTCCGCGGCCGGATCGTGATGGCGGTGCGAGGCGGCCCGCCCCGCTCCGACCTCGGCGAGGAGCGCTACATCGGCTACAAGTCCGCGACCGCGGCGGACCTCGGCGCGAAGGGGTTCCTCCTCGTCGAGGGGGACAACGCCGTCCCCGGCACGATCCAGGAGGGCTACCACCGCGAGTCGCTGCCCGCGGTCTGGCTCTCGCGGGCGGCGGCGGACGACCTCCTCGCGCGCGCCGGCAAGGGCGACCTCGCGTCGCAGGTGCGCGCGCTCGAGGAGGGGAATCGCGCGTCGTTCCCCCTCGAGGGCGTCCGCGCGCGCCTCGCGATCAACGCGCGGCTGCTGAAGGACCGCCCGCTCCGGAACGTCGTCGGCCTCTGGCCGGGCGAGACGGACGAGATCGTCGTCCTCGGCGCGCACCTCGACCACGTGGGGCAGGACGCGGCAGGCAACGTCTACAACGGCGCGGACGACAACGCGTCCGGCTCCGCGATGCTGCTCGAGGTGGCGCGCGCGATCGTCGCGCAGGGGAAGCGGTTCCGGCGCTCGATCCTCTTCGTCTGGTTCGCGGGCGAGGAGCAGGGCCTGCTCGGCAGCTGGGCCTTCGTGAAGACGCCCCCGGTGCCGCTCGAGAAGATCGCCGTGATGCTCAACGTCGACATGGTCGGGCAGGGCAACGCGGTGCTGCGCGTCGGCGGCGCGGAGGTCTACCCGCGCGAGGCGGCCTTCCTCGGGAACTTCGCGGTCGAGGGATTCGACGTGAAGCCCTTCCGCGCCGAGCCCAACTCCGACCACTACCCCTTCCAGGCGAGCGGCATCCCCGCGTTCTTCCTCCACACGGAGGGTCCGCACCCCAACTACCACCAGCCCGCCGACGACTGGAAGAACATCCGCCCCGAGCTCCTCGAGACGGCAGGCCGCTTCATGAAGCGCGTCGCGGAGATCGCGGCCGACTCGCCGGAGCCCTTCTGCCGACCGCTGCGGAAGGAGGAGTACCTCTGGAACGACGCGCCCGTCGTGGATCTCCTGGGCAAGGCGCCCGCGCGCGTCACGGTGAAGTGGTTCGAGGGGGCTCCGGGGGCCATGCTCGCGTCGCTCGACGCGGAGCTCCTTCGCCTCGAGGCCGAGGGGGCGCCGCAGGCGCTCTTCACGCGCGGGAGGAAGATCGGCTCGCTCCTGAACGAGCTGCGCCCGACGGCGATCCTCGGCGTCCGGGGCGACGCGTACGCGCTGCGGCGGATGGGCGTCACCGTGTTCGAGCCGCCCCCGGGCGCGCCGCCGCCGCCGAAGGACGCGGTCGCGTGGGTGCCGCACGAGGGCGATCCCTCCTCCTTCCCGGGGCCCATCCTCCTCCCCGCGGAGCGGGCGCGGACGCTGCCCGCGCTGAAGGAGCGGAAGGAGCCGTGGCTCGCGGTCGCGGGCCTCGACGCGAAGGAGATCCGCGATGCGGTGGCCGCGTTCGGCATCGCGCGCGTGCTCGTCGTGCCCGACGGGCGGGATCCGCTGCCCGTGATCGCGGAGCTCGCGATGAAGCCGCAGGAGCTGCGCGCGCTCCTCGGCGGGAACTTCGTCCGGCTCCTCGAATAGGGCGGATTCCCACGTGCCACAGTGGCCCGCTCCGGGCCATGCTGTATCGCGGTTGGACGTTCCATGGCACGCCCATGTCACCTCCGTGACGCGATGGAGATGAACGGGTAAGGGCGGCTGGTTCCGCCCCTCCGATGCGGTATGTCAGGAAGGAGCAATACGATGAGAATCATCACTGTGTGCGCGCTTGCGCTCGCCGTCGGCTGCGGCGGCGGCGGGGGCACGACGACGACGGCGGCCGCCCAGCTCGCGGGCACCGTCTACGAGGTCGATGGCCAGCGATTCGATCTCGCGGGTGTCCAGGTGACGCTCAAGGAGACCGGCGAGTGGGCGTGGACCGACTCCGCCGGATCGTTCGAATTCGGCGGCCTCGAGCCCGGTACCTATACGCTCGACTTCGGCGGCGGAATCGAGGGGGCTCCGGGGGGCGACGAGTTCTCGGACGGCGCCGGCGACCCGAAGGTGGACGTGCCCGAGGGCGGCCGAGTCGAGATCCGCGTGGCGCTCGAGGACGGCGAGGTGAAGGACTACGAATCGGGCTGCGAGGAGGACCGGAGCGCGGTCGCGACGCTCGAGATGACCGGGGACGCGGCGGACGGGGGCTTCGAGGTCGCGGGCGCCGTGAAAGTCGCGGAGCGCGACGGCGGCACGCTCTTCAAGGTCGTCGTCGAGGGGCTCGAGGGCGGCGCGGTGATCGAGGTCTTCCTCGGCGAGGCGTCGATCGGCACCGCGACGGCGGACGGCGACGGCCGCGCCTGCCTCGTGTTCGAGGACGAGCTGCCGCTCGGCGCGGCCGACCTCTCCGAGCTCGCCGGGCTCGGCGTCGGCGTCACCCTTTCGGAGTCGGGTCTCGCCCTGCTGACGGGCGAGGTCCCGGCGCTCGCGAACGACGAGGACGACGGCAAGGACGGGGACGAGGGCGAGTGGGACGGCGACAAGCCCGACGGCGAAGAGGGCGCCGAGGACAAGGACGAGGGCGAGGAGTGCGAGGAGGACGACGACGGCACCGACGACGGCGAAGGTGACGGCACGGACGGCACCGACGGCACGGAGGGTGGCAGCGAGGTCTAGAGAACCGATCGACATCCGCTCGCGCCGCAAGGCGCGCGCATACCGTTTCCTGTTCCTGCCGCCCGCGGCTTCACCCCCGCGGGCGGCGTCTTTTCCGCCTTCCGCGTCCGTCCCCTCCTTGCTTCCGCCGTTAGGCTCTCCCCATGCGCAGGGTCCTCGGGGTCGTCTTCCT
>JAKLKT010000435.1 GCA_023150495.1 Planctomycetota bacterium | reverse complement strand
GCGGCCGATCCCGCTCGAGCCGCCGGTGACGAGGAAGGTCCTTCCGCCGAGATCGATCTGCATCCGGCGAGGGTAGCAGGGCACGCCAGCCTGCGCGGGGCCGGCCCGGGGCGCTCAGCTCGACGCGGAGCTGTAGGACCGGAGGCCGCGCCTCCACATCCACGCGGTGAGGAGCGTCGCGCCCCCGATCACGGCGGCGGTGTGGAGCGCGACCCGGAGCGGGTCCGCGCCGAACAGGGCCTCGAGCGGGTAGGAGCAGAGGAGCGCGAAGGGGAGGAGCGACACGAGCAGGCGGCGCATCCAGCCGCGGTAGATGCCGTGCGGGCGCAGCCCGAGCCGCTCGAGCGACCAGAAGACCTCGCGGATCCCTGTCCTCGACTGGAGCCAGAAGACCGGGATCAGGAAGATCATGCTCATCAGGTAGAAGAGGTAGACGCCCGCGAGGAGGAGGAGCACGAAGAGCGCGATGCTGCCCGCGCCGAGCGGCTCCGGGTACCGCGCGAGCGCCCAGACGAAGATGCCGAGCGCGAGCAGGAGGTTCAGGAAGGAGTTCGCGGCGAACTCCCGGAGGCTCACGAAGAAGAGCGGCGAGACGGGCCGCAGGAGGTAGTAGTCGAGGTCGCCGCGGTTGACGAGGACCGGGAACCACCAGAAGTTGTTCGAGAAGAACGTCATCTGGAGCGCGTCCATGAGGAACATGCTCGCGGCGAAGATGACCGTCTGGTCCCAGCTCCACCCGCCGAGCGCCTGCGTCTCGCGGAAGACCACGGCGAAGAACGCGAGGTGGACCGCGTACCAGATCGCGTCCATGAGGACGCGGAAGAAGAAGTCGACGCGGAACTCCATCGCGCGGCTGAACGAGAAGCGCACGAAGTGCGCGTAGAGGCGTGCGTAGCGGCTCATCAGATCCCCACGCCCGTGTACCGCAGGAGCCCGCGCCGCCAGAGGAGGCGCCCGCAGGCCCAGGCGACCGCGCCCCAGAGGGCCATGAGCGCGAGCCCCTTCGCCCACCCGGCGGGCGGGACCTCGCCCAGGAGCACGCGCGCCGGGAACTCGAAGAAGTAGCGGAACGGGAGCACCTCGAGGACGCGCCGCACCGGCCCGGGGAAGACGGAGAGCGGGATCATGTAACCGCCGAGGAGCGTCGTGACCAACCGCTTCGCCACGTCGAGGCTCCAGACGTTGTCCGCCCAGAAGGCGACGTACTGGATGATGTTGTCGAAGAGGAAGTAGAGGACGCTCGCGGCGGCGGTGGCCACGGCCGCCATGCCGACGGAGGCCAACGTCACGTTCCCCGGCGGCAGGACGAGGATCAGCATCGACGCGAGGCCGAAGAGCGCGAACTGCACGAAGGCGGTGCCCAGGAACCCGATCCGCTGCGCGTACTTGAAGGCCGTGTAGGGCGCCGGGAAGACGAGGTAGCGGTTCAGGGTCCCCTCGTAGATGTCGCCCGACACCGCCCCCTCGAACTCCCGGCCCGAGACGATCTTGCCGAGGAGCACGACCGCGAGGAAATAGACGACCATCCCGTCCAGCGTGTAGCCGCCGATCACGGACTTCCCCGACTCGCGGAAGACGGCCGCCCAGACGAACCACGTGACGCCGAACTCCGCGATGAAACCGGCGAGCGCGTTGATCCAGAAGGTGGCGCGGAAGGCCAGCTGCGCGCGGAACTCGAAGGCGAGGAGGTGGAGGAAGAGCCGCGGCCTCATGCCCCCCCCGCCCCCCCGACTTCACCCCTCTCGCGGAAGATGCGCTCGATGATGGTGCCGATGTCCATCTCCTCGATCGCGAGATCGAGCACGGGATAGCGCTCGAGGATCCGCGCCGACGCGCGCGCGACGTCGGCCCGCGGCACGCGCAGGCAGAGCTCCTCGGCGCTGCACGCGACGACCTCGCCGAGCGCGCGCAGGTCGCCGTCCACCTGAACCGGCTCGGGCGTGCGCCGCAGGTGGGCGCGGATCACCTTGCTCTGCGCGTAGCGCTGCACGACCGCCGCGAGCGGGCCGTCGTAGACGAACTCGCCCTCGCGGATGATCACGATCCGCTCGCACAGGCGCTGGATGTCCTCCATGTAGTGGCTCGTGAGGATCATCGCGGGCCGGTGGACGCGCCGGTACTCGAGGATGAAGTCGCGGATCGCGCGCTGCGCCGTGAGGTCGAGGCCGATCGTCGGCTCGTCGAGGAAGACGACGCGCGGCCGGTGGAGCAGCGCGGCGATGAGCTCCATCTTCATCCGCTCGCCGAGCGAGAGCCGGCGGATCTGGACGTTGAGCTCCTTCCGCACGTCGAGGACGCCCGAGAGGTAGTCGAGCGTCTCCCGGTACGCGGGCTCCGGGATGCGGTAGATCTCCTTCAACAGGAGGAAGCAGTCCGCGGCGGGCAGGTCCCACCAGAGCTGCGCCTTCTGGCCCATGATCAGCGAGATCTGCCGCCGTAGCCGGTTATCGCGTTCCCACGGCGTGAAGCCGAGGACCTTCGCGCTGCCGGACGTCGGATGGATGATCCCCGCGAGCATCTTCACGAGCGTCGTCTTGCCCGCTCCGTTCGCGCCGATGAGCCCGACGATCTCGCCCTCGCCGACCCGGAACGACACGCCCCTGACCGCGGGCTTCTCCGTCCACTCGCGACGGAAGAGCGCCTTGAGCGACCCCCGGAGCCCTGGCTCCTTCCTGTGGACGCGGAACACCTTCCCGAGCGCCTCGACCTCGATCACGATCCCATTGGAACCGGTCGTGCAACCGGCGGTTCGGCGGATAGCGTGCTAGACTCGATCCGTGCACGACCCCTGCGATTCCGGCACCGCGAGCACGCTCCCCTTCTCCGTCCAAGTCCCCGGCTACCGCATCCGGCGCGAGGCGGGGGGCGACGCACTGGGCATCTGGTTCGACGCCGAGCAGGAGAGCCTCGGCCGGCACGTCACGCTCAAGGTCCTGAAGCCCCAGTACGAGGCCCATGATGGCGCGAGGAAGGAGTTCCTCGCGGAGATGGACCGGCTGTCGCTGCTCGACCACGGGAACCTCCCGCACGTGCTCGACTCGGTCCGGGAGGGGACGCTCGTGCTGGTCGTCGAGCGGATCCCGGGGCGCACCGCCGACGAGCTGCTCGTTCCCGGCAAGCCCGCGGGCGAGGCGACGTCGCTGCGGCTCATGCGCGGCGTGGCCCGCGCGCTCGCGCACCTCGTCGGGAAGGGGCTCG
>JAKLKT010000434.1 GCA_023150495.1 Planctomycetota bacterium | reverse complement strand
CGGCGGCGCCTCGCGCGCGAGGATCCCCGACGTCCCGCTCGACGCGCTCTCGGAAGAGCAGCTCCTCGCCGTGAGCCGGAAGCACGTCCTCGCGCTGAACATCCACGAGATGCGCGCGATCCGGGACCATTTCAAGGGCCTCGGGCGGCCGCCGCGGCTCGGGGAGCTGGAGACCATCGCCCAGACCTGGTCCGAGCACTGCAAGCACAAGACGCTCACGGGCCCGATCGACTACACCGAGAACGGGAAGACCGAACGGATCTCGAACCTCCTCAAGGAGACGATCTTCGCCTCGACGATGGAGCTCGCGCGCGACTGGTGCGTCTCCGTCTTCAAGGACAACGCGGGGATCGTGCGGTTCGACGACGAGCACGACGTCTGCTTCAAGGTCGAGACGCACAACCACCCGAGCGCGATCGAGCCCTACGGCGGCGCCGGCACGGGCATCGGCGGCGTCATCCGCGACATCCTGGGCACCGGCCTCGGCGCGAAGCCGGTCGCGAACACCGACGTCTTCTGCTTCGGCCCGCTCGACACGAAGGAGATCCCGGACGGCGTGCTCCACCCGTTGCGCGTCATGCGCGGGGTCGTCGCGGGGGTGCGGGACTACGGCAACCGGATGGGGATCCCGACCGTCAACGGCACGGTCTGCTTCGACCCCCGCTACCTCGGGAACCCGCTCGTCTACTGCGGCACCGTGGGGATCCTCCCGCGCGGCATGCACGAGAAGGCGGCGCGGCCCGGCGACCGGATCGTCGTCATGGGCGGCCGCACCGGCCGCGACGGCATCCACGGCGCCACGTTCTCGAGCGAGACGCTCCACGACGAGTCCGACACCGTGAGCGGCGGCGCTGTGCAGATCGGGAACGCGATCGAGGAGAAGAAGGTCCTCGACGCGCTCCTGCGCGCCCGCGACCGGGGCCTCTTCACCGCGGTCACCGACTGCGGCGCGGGCGGGCTGTCGTCGGCCATCGGCGAGATGGGCGCGGAGATCGGCGCCGAGGTGTGGCTCGAGAGGGCGCCGCTCAAGTACCTCGGCCTGAACCCGGTCGAGATCTGGATCTCCGAGGCGCAGGAGCGCATGGTCGTCTCGGTCCCGGCCGAGCACCTCGACGAGCTGCTTCGTCTCTGCGCGGCGGAGGACGTCGAGGCGACGGCCATCGGGTTCTTCACCGACACGAAGCGGCTCCTCGTGAAGCACTACGAGGACGTGATCGTGGACCTCTCGATGGAGTTCCTCCACGACGGCCTCCCGAAGGTCCCGCGCCGCGCGGAGTGGGTGCCGCCGCCCCCCCTCCCCCCGGAGCCCCCCACCCCTCCCCGGGAACGGCTCCTCGCGCTCCTCTCCGACGCCAACGTCTGCTCGAAGGAGTGGATCATCCGCCAGTACGACCACGAGGTGCAGGCGGGATCGGCGGTGAAGCCGCTCGTCGGCCCCGACGGGAAGGGGCCGTCCGACGCTTCGGTCGTCGTGCCCGTGCTCGGGAAGCGGAAGGGCGTCGCGATCGGCTGCGGGATCAACCCGAAGCTCGGCGACGAGGACCCGTACCGTATGGCCGTATGGGTCGTCGACGAGGCGATCCGGAACGTCGTCGCGGTCGGCGCCGACCCGACGCGCATCGCGCTCCTCGACAACTTCTCGTGGGGCAACTGCAACAATCCCGAGGTCCTCGGCGCGATGGTGCGCGCGGCGCGCGGCTGCCGCGACGCGGCGCTCCTCTTCGGCGCGCCCTTCATCAGCGGCAAGGACTCGCTCAACAACGAGTTCAAGGGCGAGAAGGGCACGATCCGCATCCCGCACACGCTTCTCGTCTCCGCGCTCGGGATCGTCGACGACGTGACGAAGTGCGTGACGTCCGATCTCAAGCGCGCGGGATCGAAGCTCGTGCTGGTCGGAAGCGGGAAGCCGGACCCGAAGGTGATGCGCGACGTGGCCTCGGCGATCCGCTCCGGCCGCGTGCGCGCGTGCCACGACCTCTCGGAGGGCGGCCTCGCGGTCGCGCTCGCCGAGATGGCGATCGGGGGGGGGCTCGGGGGCCGGATCCGGTGGGACGGCGACCTCTTCGCCGAGGCGCCCTCGCGGTTCCTGCTCGAGGTCTCGGAGGACGTGGGGATCGGGAAGGTCGTCGGCGAGGTGACGAAGGCGCCGCTCCTCGACTTCGGCGGCGGGTTCGAGGTGACGCTCGCCGAGGCGCGCGACGCGTTCCTCGTCTGGGAGAGGCTTCTGTGACGAAGGTGCTCGTGGTGCGCGCGGCGGGCACGAACTGCGACCGGGAGACGGCGCACGCGTTCGCGGCGGTCGGCGCCACTCCCGAGACGCGCCACGTGAACGAGCTGCTGGCGGAGCCCGCGCTCCTGCGCGCGTACCGGATCCTCGTCTTCCCGGGCGGATTCTCGTACGGCGACGACATCGCGGCGGGAAGGGTGTTCGCGACGGAGCTCAAGCAGCGCGCGGTGCCGGAGATCGAGCGGCTCGTCGCGGACGGCGGGCTCGTGCTCGGCATCTGCAACGGATTCCAGGTGCTCGTGAAGACGGGGCTCCTGCCGGGGGGCGAGGGGCAGGTCGTCACGCTCGCGCACAACGACAGCCACCGCTACCAGGACGAGTGGGTCCCGCTGCACGTGGCGACGGACAAGTCGTTCCTCGCGCGCGGCGAGCGCTTCCTTTTCCCGATCGCGCACGCGGAGGGGAAGCTCGTGGCCTCCGACGAGACGCTCGACCGGCTGGAGGAGAACGGCCAGCTCGTGCTCCGCTACGCGAAGAACCCGAACGGGTCGCTGCGCGACGTCGCGGGCCTCTGCGACAGGACGGGCCGGATCCTCGGCCTCATGCCGCACCCCGAGCGCCACCTCGAGCCGTGGCACCACCCGACGTGGACGCGCAGCGGCCTCGCGGCCGAGCCGGACGGCCTCCGGTTCTTCCAGCAGGCGATCGCCGCGGTGTCGTAGACGGAGTCAGCGCGGCGGGTCCGAAGCCACCGCCTTGAGCCACGTCAGCCAAGGCTCGGGCTCTTTCCCCAGGTCCTTCCCGGCGAGACGGGCGAGGCGGAGCCGCGCGCGCTCGCCGAGGCGGTGCTCGCGGCGGACCAGTCGCTCCTCGAGAGCCTCACGCGCGAGGACCTCGAGCTGCTCCTGCGTGGGCCCCCTTCTCCCCGCGCCCCCCCTGCCCCCGTGCCCGCGGCTCACGCGCCCGTGTAGGGCTC
>JAKLKT010000433.1 GCA_023150495.1 Planctomycetota bacterium | reverse complement strand
CTCCGTCAGGGCCGCGTATGCGGGATGGAAGAGGCTGAAGTCGCCCGACGGCGCCAGCGGGTCCGTGACGTAGTACTTCCCTCCCGGGTGCAGAAGCGGCCCGTCGTCCGGCTTCTTGAGCCCGAGGAAGCGCAGGTTCTCCGTGACCTTCTCGGCCACCTTCTCCGGCGCCACGTTGTCGCGGATCACGCTCACGAAGCTGAAGGAGGGCTGCGGCGAGGGGTTCGCCGCGTCCATCGGCTGGTCCGCGCCGCTCAGGTCCGCGCCGTCGAAGATCTCCGGCCGGTGGATCACGAGCATGTGCGTGTCGGCGAGGTCCTTCCCGATCTCCGCGAGCAGCGTCTCGTACGACGCGTACGCGCGTCCCCCCGCGATCCCCTTCTGCGCGAGGCTGTCGAGGTTGCTCCGGTCCGCGTCCGACATCGCGTCCATCGCGAGCGCCGCGAACGTGTCCGGGTCGGCGTGGAGCACCACGGCGCCGACGACGCCGCGCCGCGGCAGGAGCCGCGCGATCCCGTTCTCCGTGAAGTCGAACCGGAGATCGGCCTTCTGCCGCTCGTAGAGCTTGATCGCGTACGCCTTCGTCATCCGCGCGTAGCCCTCGGCCTCCGGGTGGTTGACGAAGCGCACGCCGACGCCCTCCTCCTCCGGCGTCGCCTGGACGATCACGTTCCCGAGGACCTGCGGCGGCACGAGCCGCGAGGCCGCGTCGACCGGCCCGCCCTTCCGGTCCGGCCGCAGGAGACCGCTCGCGAGCCGCGGCCGCATGTGGAGCTCGACCGCCCCCGGCCGCGACAGGGGGATGAACTCGGTCTTGAAGTCCACGTCCGCGGGCAGCGTCTCGCCTCCGGCGATGAGCGCGTCCTCGATCCACATCGGCTCGTCGGTCAGGAGCAGCACGTCCCGGATCCGCGCGAACCAGAGCGCGTCGGGCTCCTGCCGCGCCATGCCGGTGCGGAACGGCGCGAGCGCCTCCGCGATCCGCGCGTCCTTCACCTTGAAGTAGAGGCCGCGGACGACCTCGATCCGGTCGCCGTCGGGCACCTTCGTGCGGACGAAGTCGCGCCTGAGCGCCGAGACGAACTTCGCGTAGCCGGGGATCCTGAGGAGCACGACGAACCGCTCGAGCTTCGGCACCGCGAGGTTCGTCGTGACGATGCCCGCGAGCGCCATCTCCTTGCCCGAGATGTCCTTCTCGAGGTCGATCTGGAAGAGCCCGAGCGGGATCTGGGGGTTCACGTCGCGCGCCACGTCGCGCGCGGCCTTCGCGAGCGCATCCTTCGCGTCGAGGATGAAGCCGAGCGACTCCTCCTCCCCGAGCCCCTCCACCACCGGCTCACGGAGGAGGTCCGTCCCGGGGAAACGCGCGAAGAAGTCGACGTCGTTGCTGACGAGGTCCCAGAGGTGGTCCTCGTCCCCCTCGAGCGGGTTCACGCCGAGTCCCTGCCAGACGAACAGGTAGCCCGCCCCCGCGAGCAGCAGGACGAGCCAGAGGATCCCCTTCAGGAGCTTTTTCCACATACCGAGCGGGCGAAGGTACCACAGGTTGGACGAAGCGGACCCGCGGGGCCTTCCCCTGTAGGATACGCGCCCATGACCAAGCTCAGCCGGAGGGCCGGGCATCTCTCCGAGTCGGTGACGCTCGCCCTCGACGCGCGCGCGAAGGCGCTGATCGCGAAGGGGGAGAGGGTGATCCGGTTCGGCGTCGGGGAGCCGGATTTCGACACCCCGGAGCACATCAAGGCGGCCGCCCGGCGCGCGCTCGAGGGCCGCGTCGGCGGGTACACGCCCGTCGCGGGCACGCCCGAGCTGCGGCAGGCCGTGGCGGACTCGTTCCGGAAGACGGGCGTCGCCGCCGACCCGCAGGGCGTCATCGCGAGCTGCGGCGTCAAGCACGCGCTCTACAACGCGCTGGCCGTGCTGCTCGAGGAGGGCGACGAGGCGATCCTGCCCTCGCCCTACTGGGTCTCCTACCCGTCGATGATCGAGGCGTCGGGCGCGAAGTCGGTCGTCGTCGACACGACCCCCGACGCGTGCGTGCTCACGCCGGCCCGCCTCCGCGCCGCTCTCACGCCGAGGACGCGCGTGCTCATCCTCGTCTCGCCGGGCAACCCGACGGGGGTCACGATGACCCGCGAGCAGATGGCGGCGCTCGGCGAGGTGCTCGCGAAGCACCCGCAGGTGACGGTCATCTCCGACGAGATCTACGAGCACCTCGTCTACGGCGTCGAGTTCGTGCCGTTCGCGGTCGCCTGCCCCGCGCTGGCGGCGCGCACGGTCACCGTCCGCGGCGTGTCGAAGTCGTTCGCGATGACCGGGTGGCGCATCGGCTACGCCACGGGCCCGCGCGACGTGATCGACGCGATGGTCCGCTTCCAGTCGCACACGACGTCGAACCCGACGGCGATCGCGCAGGTCGCCGCGCTCGCCGCGCTCACGGGCCCGATGGAGCCGATCGAGGCGATGCGCGAGGCGTTCGACCGGAGGCGGAAGCTCATGGCGCGACTGCTCGAGGGGATCGAGGGCTTCCGCCTCGTGCCGCCGACGGGCGCGTTCTACTGCTTCCCGGACGTCTCCGAGTGCCTCCGCGGCCGCACGGCGCTCGCCTTCACCGAGGAGCTTCTCGACAGGGAGCGCGTCGTGACCGTGCCCGGCGAGGCCTTCGGCGCTCCGCGGAACATCCGCCTCTCCTACGCGTGCTCCGAGAAGGACATCGAGGAGGGCTGCGCGCGCATCAAGCGCTTCGTCGGGGGGAACTGAGGGGGCTCCGGGGGCAATGATCGAGAAGGCCTTCCGGACGCTCGGGCTCGAGCCGGGGGCCAAGGCGGACGAGGTCCGGGCGGCCTACCGCCGCCTCGCGAAGCGGAACCACCCGGACAAGTTCGCGTACGACCCGCGGCAGCAGGCGCAGGCCACGGCGCGGATGAAGGAGATCAACGCCGCCTACCGCGCGCTCAGGCCCTACCTCGACGGGAGGCGCGCGCCCTCCCCCGCGCCCCCTCCGCGGCCGCCCCCCCGGAGCGCACGGCGCGCTCCCTATCGCACCGGCCCCGAGCCCGAGCTCGGCAGGAACGTGCTGCGGGTGATCGGCATCGCCATCATGCTCATCCTTTTCCTCTCGCAGCTCCTCGGCGGCGGCCTGAGGAGGAGCGCGTCCCCGTCGTGGCCCTACGATCCCCTGCCGCCGGAGCATCGGGAGCGCATCCGGAA
>JAKLKT010000432.1 GCA_023150495.1 Planctomycetota bacterium | reverse complement strand
CGAGGGAGTGGATCGAGAGCCCGATGGCGATGCCCACCCAGCCGAGCGCGTGGGGGTGAGGGTGCCCGCGGGAGAGGGGGTCGTGCGCGTGGCCGTGCTCCTCCCCTTCCCCGGGCCCCATCCCCACCTCGTGCTCGTGGAAGTGGAACGCGCGGATGAGGAAGAACATCACGAGGAGCCCCACGACGGACCACTGCGCCGTCGCGTCGATCGCGGTGTAGTGCAACGCGTGCGGGATCATGTGCAGGAGCGCCACGCCCAGCATCAGCCCCGCGACGAGGCTCACCATCATCTGGAGCCGCGTGTGGGTGAGGTGGAGCCTCGAGGGCAGCGCGCCGCCGAGGAGCGACGCGAGCACGACGAGGACGCAGTAGACGGCGAGGGGTCCGCTCAAGAGCACATCATTGGAACCGCGCCAGCAAGAGCGGTCAACGGCGGCGCGCCGTCACGAGGATCACGCAGGGCTCCTCGCCCGCCGTGCAGCCGCCGGCGACCACCGTCCGCCCGAGGGGGGCCCAGAACGACGCCTGGACGCGCGTGAGCCGCTTGGTCGGCAGCTCGATCGGCCCGTGCGCCGTCGGGTGAACGGACAGCGGCTCCGCGACGCGCGACATCTCCAGCTGGCAGTGGAGGATCGCGCCCTCCCCGCCGTCGAGGCACGCGCGCACCTCCGCGGTGCACCCGGAGAAGACCTTCCCGCCGGCCGGATCCGCGATCGCGGCGCCGTCCGCGATCTCCACCTCGTAGTCCCGGAGGTAGGAGATCTCGCGCCCCGCGCGGCCGCCGAGCAGCTGGCCGTCGAAGCCCGAGAGCGTGACCGCAGCGAGCGGCTGCGCGAGGAGGCGCCGCGCCTCGTCCGCCGTGAGCTCGAGCGCGTTCGCGAGCAGCGCCGCGTCGCCGTCGCCGACCGGGACCACGGCCACGTCGACGGACACGCGCCGGTCCATCGAAGTGCGGCACCACGCGAGCATCCGCTCGATCCTGCCGTGGACGCGCGGGATCGCGCGGATGAAGAGGCGGCCGTTCTTCGGCTGGATGTCCGCGCCTTCCATCTCCCAGGAAGCGGGCTCGACGGCCGACTTCATGAGCTCGATCAGGGAGTCGATCTCGTAGGCGGCCCACGGCTCCGACTCGTCGGCCTCCCGCGGCGCCTCGTACTTCGACGGCGTGAGGTTCTCGAGCGCCACGCCATGGTCGGAGAGCCTGGTGCAGAGGTCCGACACGTCGTACGTGCGGAGGACGACGCGCTCCTCGGCCTGCGCCGCGGCCTTGGCGATGCGCTCCTCGAGGAGCCGCTTCATCCGGTCGATCTCGCGGAGGAGGGGGTCGCCCGCGTCCTCCTGGCCCGAGACGGCGAGGGCGCCGCAGAGGAGGCCCAGGGCGAGCAGCGCGGGGCGCCTCATCGCGCACCCCCGATCACGGACGGGCGGACGAGCAGGAACCGGCGCCTGCCGTGTGCGGACCGCTCGGCGGCGACCGTCCACCTGTCGTTGCCCGTCCACAGGTCGGCGTCGATCCGCGCCATCGCGCCTGCGGGCATCTGGAGCTCGCCCGTGTCCCCGGTCTCCGCCGCGCGGGGCGGCAGGTCCATCTCGTCGCTCGCGAGCGAGATCCGGAGGCGGACGCGCGCGGGGTCGTCGGCGACCGTCGCCCGCGCCTCGAACCGGGTGCCGAGGAGCTCGACGCCCACGAAGGGGTCGGCGACCGCGGAGCGCGCGGCGACCTCGACGTCCGCGTCGACGACCGTCGCGGCCTGCGCGCCGTGCCAGAAGGCGATCTGCTGGCGCGAGAGCGCGAGCACGCGGCCGTCGAAGACGCGGCGCGCCTTGCCGGCCTGGGCCGCCTCCTCGATGCGGGCGCGGAGCGCGGGATCGATGTCGCCGCCGGTCGCCGCGGCGAGCGCCGCCGCGAGAGGCTCCTCCGCCTCGAGGATCCCGATCTGGAGGTTCACGGTGCGGCGCGCGTCCAGCCGCAGCTCGGTGTCGATGAACGCGCGCGCGGCGCGGCTCACGTCCGGCGGCGCGAGGAGGAGCAGCGATTGCCCGAACGGCTGGATCTGCGAGCCGGACTCCCACGCCTCCGGGCGCACGCTGGTGCGCACGATCTCGAGGATCTCCTCGACCGTCCCGTAGGTCTGGGGCGCCTCCTCGGCCCGCCCGCCGAAGACCGAGGTCTCGCCGACGCGCGGCCGCGGCCCGACGTAGTCCGGGACGCCCGCGTGGAGGTCCGTGATGTGGATCCGGTCGAGCTCGAGCCCCCGCTCGTCGACGGCCGGCGCCTCGCCGCTTCCCGCCTCGAGCGCCCGGAGCCGCGCGGAGAGGCTCTCGAGCTCGATGAGCTTCTCGCGCAGGTCCTCGTCCCCCTGGCCGCCCGCGAGCGCCGCGGCGCCAAGGAGAAATCCCGCGGCGGCGTGGATGGCCGCGCTTCCGAGCCGACTCCTCATGGGACCCTCCCCTGTTGGAAACGACGCTCCCTGCCAAAGGGTAGCGGAAGCGGGGGGGCGTGGGGGGGGCTAGGGGATCTTGACGCTGCCCTTGCCGAGGCAGTTTCCGCAGGCGTGCGCCGGGGCGCCGGCGCAGTCCGGGCAGCCCTTCCCTCCCCCGCACTCGGGGCAGGTCGCCCCGTCGAGGTCCCCGGACCCCTCGCAGATCGGGCACTTGCCGGTGCCCTCGCACGCCTCGCAGAGCGCGTGCGCGGTCCCGAGGCACTCCGGGCACTCGACCGTTGTCGGCTCGACGCGATAGGCCGCCCCGCAACCGGCGCACCGGCGCCCGTCGTGGGCGACCGGCGCGTCGCAGTGGGGGCAGAGGGCGACCGCGTAGGAGCCGTCGCCGTCGATCTCCCAACGGGCCGTGCGCGCCTCGCCGGCCTCCGGGCTCGAGCAGGCGGCAAACAGGAAAAGAAGGGAGAGGGATCGCATGGCTACCTCCGTCGCGCGACGCCGCGGTCGCGCAGGGGCACGCCCGCCGCGAGCCGCCGCGCGGTCACTCGGTCGATCCCGACGACGCCGTCCACGGACTCGAAGATGTCCTCGAGCTCGGCCTTCCGGATCGCGGCGAGGAGCGCCCTGGCTCTCGCGTTCGAGGGATCGAGCGCGAGCGCGCGCTCCGCGGAAGCCCTCGCGCGGGGCAGCGACTTCCGCTCGTAGAGGTGCGCCCCGCGCCGGACCAGCGCGTCGACCAGCGAGCCGCGGGCGTCGCCGGCGAGCCTGCC
>JAKLKT010000431.1 GCA_023150495.1 Planctomycetota bacterium | reverse complement strand
CCGCTGCGGCTCCAGGCGTGGAGGAGCCACGCGAAGGACCCGGTCGCGGTCGAGCCGAGCGCGTTCGCGCTCGCGCTGCCGGGCGCGGCGGCGCCGCTGCCGCTCCGGAGCGCGAACGGCTGCGATGTGGCGTCGGCCCCCGATCTCGGGAGCGTGCCGGCCGAGGCCGTGGCGCGCGTGCGCGCGTTCCTCCGTTTCCTCCTCGGCGAGGAGGCGGAGCTGTGGACGCCGCCGCCGCTCGTCTTCCTCGGCGCGAAGGAGTACGAGGCGACGCTGCGAGCGCTCCACCCGAAGGAGGAGGAGTTCGCCCTCTACCACCGGTACGAGAACTACGAGCACCGGGACTTCTACGCGATCCGCGTCTACGGGGAGGCCGACGCCAAGGAGCGGTACGCGCACGGAGCCGGATACTTGACGATGTACGGCCTCGTCGCGAGGGGCGACGAGCGCGCGCACGCGTGGCTGCTCGAGGGGTTCGGCTACCTCGTGAGCCTCGAGCTCTTCGATGCTGGAAACATCTCCTACGCCTCGATCGGCGAGTCGCAGGCGAAGGCGCGCGGCAGCGCGGCGCCCCCGTCCGCGCGCACGCGCGACGCCTGCCTCGCGTGGGTGGGCGCGGAGATGAAGGCGGGGCGCGGCGACGCGCTCGAGGCGATCTTCTCGAAGTCGCTCAACGACCTCGACCTCTGCGCCTCGCTCCAGGCGTGCTCCTTCCTGCGCTTCCTCCTCCTCTACGACCCCGAGGGGGCGAAGCGGTTCCCTGCGGCGCTCCGCGACGCGAAGGGCGGCACGCAGGCCGAGCGAACGGACGCGGCGCTCCTCGCCGCCTTCGGCAAGGCCCGTCCCGAGCTCGAACGCCTCTGGCTCCTCTTCCCGTGATCTTTTCCGGCCGAGGCGATCGCAAGTCGTTCTGGGGCAAGGGATTGCGGCGGACGAGTGCGGCACGCGTGCCGCACCGCGCGTCTCTCACGCGAACGCGAACGCACCGTATCCGACGACTTCGGACCGCGGGCCCGCGGTGTCGCCTGAGTTGCGGAGATCGAGCGTGCGCGCGCGGAGCCCCTTCCGCCTCGCCACCTCCAGGAGCCCGCCGATCGCCCGGCACCCGCATGCGTCCTCGGGGCCGACGTCCGAGGGCTTCAGCCGCTCGATCGCGTTCGCCGTCTCCCGGTCGAGCCGCCGCGCCGTCTCGTAGTCGCGGTAGTGCGAGAGGTCCGAGCTGACGACAACGAACGTCTCCGGCCCGTCCCAGACCTTCTCGAGCGCCTCGGCCACCTCCGCGGGCGCCGCGTCGCCGACGACGAGCGGCACGAGACGGAAGTCCCGGAACACCATCTGGAGGAACGGGATGTGGACCTCGAGCGAGTGCTCGCCCTTGTGCGCCGCGTCGAGCCGCTGGACCTGCGGCAGCTCGAGCAGCCGCGCGATGGCCTCCGTGTCCACGGGCACGCGCCCGAGCGGCGTCGCGAACCACTCCGCGCCGTGCGCGGCGAGCCCCGCGAGCGGGTAGCGGTGCGCCGGCCCGAGGAGCACGATACGGTTCCCCCGCGCCCCCTCCCACAGCCGGTACCCGGAGCCGGCGATCGGCCCCGAGTAGACGTATCCCGCATGCGGCACGATCAGCGCCTTCGGCGGCGGCCCGCTGCCGTCGCCCAGATACCCGCGCACCGCCACGCGCAGCTCCAGCGGATCCGCCGGATAGAAGAGCCCCGCGACGCACGCCTCGCGCACGTTCACAGCTTCACCGGCATGCGCCGCGAGCCCCATGTGCCGGGCTCGTCCTCGAAGACGCCGGCGCAGGGCGCCCCGCAGGAGGTGCAGCGGCCGCCCCGGAGGCGCCACTCCGTGATGTCGTAGCCGCTGCGGCCGATCAGCACGACGCCGCAGCCGTGGCAGTAGGTCGCCTGGCCAAGGGGGTCGTGCACGTTCCCCGTGTAGACGTACCGAAGGCCGTTCCCGATCGCGATCTTCCTTGCCCGCGTGAGGGTGCGGGGGGGCGTGGGGGGGGTGTCCATCATCCGCCAGTCGGGATGGAACGCGGTGAAGTGGAGCGGCACGTCGGGGCCGAGGTCCTCGCGGACGAAGCGCGAGAGCGCGTCGATCTCGTCGTCGCCGTCGTTCTGGCCGGGGATCAGGAGCGTCGTGATCTCGAACCAGACGCTCGTCTCGCGCTTCAGGTAGCGCAGCGTGTCCTTCACCGGCTCGAGGTGCCCCGCGCAGATCTCCCGGTAGAAACGCTCGGTGAACGCCTTGAGATCGACGTTCGCCGCGTCCATGTGGCGGTAGAACTCCACGCGCGGCTCCGGGCAGACCTCGCCGGCGGTGACGGCGACCGTGCGGATCCCGAGCGCCCGGCACTCCTTCGCGACGTCGATCGCGTACTCGTGGAAGATCACGGGGTCGTTGTAGGTGAAGGCGACGCTCCGGCACCGGAGCGCCTTCGCCGCCTCCGCGATCCGGCGCGGCGAGGCCTCGTCCGCGAGCGTGTCCGTCTCCTTCGACTTCGAGATGTCCCAGTTCTGGCAGAACTTGCAGCCGAGGTTGCAGCCCGCGGTGCCGAAGGAGAGCACGGGCGTGCCCGGGAGGAAGTGGGCGAGCGGCTTCTTCTCGATCGGGTCGACGCAGAACCCGCTCGACCGCCCGTAGGTGAGGAGGACGATCTCCCCCCCCTCGGCTCCGCGCACGAAGCAGAAGCCCCGCTGCCCGTCGTGGAGCCGGCAGAAGCGGGGGCAGAGGTCGCACTGCACCCGGCCGTCCTCGAGGCGGTGCCAGTACTTCGTCGGGTGCGGGGCCAGCGCCGGCACGACCGCATTATCGTGCAAGTCCCGCGCCGCGCCCCCGGAGCCCCCTCCCTTCGCCCCTCCGGGGAACCCTCCGCGCGGATTTTCCGCGCTATGCTCCACGGCATGTCGATCCGCCCCGTCCGCCGTCTCGTCCAGTCGAAGCCGACCCTCGAAGGCGCGGGCGTGCGCCTCCGCCGCGCGTTCGGCTTCGGCGCCACGTCCGACTTCGACCCGTTCCTCCTGCTCGACGACTTCCGGAACGAGCGGCCGGAGGACTACCTGAAGGGGTTCCCCTGGCACCCGCACCGCGGGATCGAGACGATCACGTACGTGCTCGCGGGCACCGTCGAGCACGGCGACAGCCTCGGCAACCGGGGCGCGATCGCTCCGGGCGACGTGCAGTGGATGACCGCGGGCAGGGGGATCATCCACC
>JAKLKT010000430.1 GCA_023150495.1 Planctomycetota bacterium | reverse complement strand
CTCGTCGCGCGCCTCGTCGAGGGCGAAGTCGACCTCTTCGATCCCGTGCACGTCCTCCCGAGCCTCGACGCCGCGCTGCTCCTCGCCGCGCTGTTCCTCCTCACCTGCGCCCTCTTCCTCGCCGTCCGCGCCGCGGTCCTCGTCGCCCGCCGCGCGCACCCCCTCCTCGCGCTCCTCCCCTATCTCGCCGTGGCCGCGGGCCTCCTCCCCCTCTGGGGCCCCGCGATCGCCCTCCTCTCCTTCATCGCCGGTCACAACCTCGTGCGCGCCGCGACGCGGCCCGAGAAGGCGGCGGCGATGGCGGTGCTCGCCGCGCTCGCGTCGTTCCCGCTCCTCTACGAGGCGCAGCGCGAGGAGTTCGTGCGCGAGGTCGGCGCGCGGCTCGGCGCGCTCGTGCGGCACGAGCAGAAGGACGAGGCCGCGCGCGAGATCGCGGACGCGGTGTCGCGGATCACGGATCCCGTCGAAGGCGTCGGCGGCAGCATCGCGTACGCGCTCGCGCGGCGCGAGGGGCTGCAGCACATCGCCTTCCGCATCTGGTCGGCGGCGGGCTGGGACGTGACGGAACCGTGCGCGCTCCAGGTGTGGGACGCGGAAGGCGCGCTCGTCAGCTCCTTCGACTTCGACAGCCCGCCCGTGCTGTGGCTGCCCCGCGGCGACCGCGCGGGCGACACGGTGTTCCAGGGGGAGGGGCGCGGGGAGGCCATCCGCTTCTACGCGAAGGACTTCGAGTTCCGCACGGCCGGCACCGACCAGCTCTTCGGCAAGGCGCGGCTCTCCGTGCCGGACAGGTGGGACGTGCTGCTCCTTTCCGCGAAGCGGCCGTCGCTCTTCAGCGAGCCGCTCGACCTCGGCGTGCCGGATGTGCCGATCCTCATCGCCGAGCTCGGGCCTGACGGGAAGCCGCAGCGCTCGAGCACGGGGACGACGGCAGAGGTGCCCGTGCCGCCGCTCGAGCTCCGGGCCGAGGCGCGGCAGCGGGGCTACGCCACCGAGCGCACGACCTGGCGCGGCGGCGTCGCGCGGCTGGTCCTCGCGGCCGGCAAGTACGACTCCGGGGAGGCGCTCTTCGAGGAGGACTTCCTCGAGCACGCGAGCTTCGTCTTCTCGAAGGTGCTGCTCACCTACTCGGGCGTCCTCCTGCTGTACGCGCTCGGGATCCTCGCGATCCGCCGCGGGCGGTTCACGCTGCTGTTCCGGCACCGCGTCGCGCTCGTGCTCGTGCTCCTCTCGGTGCCGCCGGTCCTCCTCCTCGCGATCCACGGGTGGCGCCAGGTCGAGGAGCGCCACCGCGCCGCCGTCGACGAGCGTCTCGCGCGACGCCTCGACCTCGCGGAGACGCTTCTCCAGGGGAGGAAGGAACAGGTGGACAGCGAGTGGTGCATGCGGCTCGCGGCGGACCACCTCGTGGACATCAACATCTACCGCGGCGGCGACCTCATGGCGACGAGCCGGCCGGGCCTCTGGGACACGGGGCTCGTCGGGCGGCGCCTCGCCGCGGATGCCCACGTCGCACTCGAGCTGCTCGGCCGGGACGACGACGTCCGGAGCGAGTTCTTCGGCCACGCGGCGACGCTGCGCACGGCCTACCGGAAGGTGCGCGCGGACTGGGACGGGGCCGACATCATCCTCGCCGCGCCGGCGCTCGAGGACCGCCGCGCGCTCGAGCGGCAGGCGGCGGCCTCGGTGGCTCTCCTCCTCGCGATCTTCTTCGCGACCGCGCTCGTCACGGTCTTCGTCGCGCTGCTCCTCGCGCGGTCGCTCACCCGCCCGGTCGTCGTGCTGCGCGAGGCCACGAGCCGGGTCGCGGCGGGCGAGCTCGACGCGACGCTGCCCGAGACGCGGCAGGACGAGTTCGGCGACCTGATCCGCGCGTTCAACCGGATGACGCGCGAGCTGATCGACGCGCAGGACCTGCGCGCGCGGGCCGAGAAGGCCGCGGCGTGGCAGGCGGTCGCGCGGCAGGTGGCGCACGAGATCAAGAACCCGCTCACGCCGATCAAGCTCACGGTGCAGAACCTGCTCGCGGCGTACCGCGAGGATCCGGAGGTGTTCGCGGCGGAGTTCGAGCGCGGCGGGCGGCTCATCCTCGACCAGATCGACGCGCTCCAGCGGATCGCGGGCGCGTTCCACGCGTACGCGACCTTCCCGGCGAAGCAGACGAGGCCAGTGGACGTCGGCGAGCTGGTGCGCGACGTCGCCGCGCTCTACGCGGCGGCGGGCGGGAGCGCGGTCTCGGTGGAGGCCCCCGGACCCCCCCTCGTCGTGCGCGCGGACCGCGACGAGCTGCGGCGCGCGCTCATCAACCTCGTCACCAACGCGCGCCAGGCGGGCGCGAGCCACGTGCTCCTGCGAGCGACGGGCGAGGACGGCTTCGCGAGGATCGACGTGGTCGACGACGGCGCCGGGATCCCGCCCGAGCTCCACGAGAAGGTCTTCGACCCCGCGTTCACGACCAAGGCCTCGGGCGCGGGGCTCGGGCTGCCGATCGTGAAGCGGATCGTGACCGACTGCCGGGGACACATCGAGATGGAGTCGGCGCCGGGCCGCGGCACGCGCTTCACGATCCGGCTGCCCGCGGTAGAGTAGCCGCCATGTGGGCCGCGTGGGCGATGATCGCGGCGAGCCTCGTCGGCCTCGCGATCAACCTCTACTTCGCATCGCTCTTCTACCGCGTGCCCGCTTGGTTCTCGGGCGCGCTCGGCGGCGCGGCGCGCGCGTGCGGCATCGACGGCGGCGCGTGCAAGCGCGTCGTGCACACGCCCTACGCGCGGCTCTTCGGCGGGAAGCCGAACGTGGTCGCCGGGCTCCCGTGGAGCGTGCTCTCGATCGTCTGCGCGGCGGTCTTCCTCCGGACCGGGACGTTCCCGCTGTGGTGGCCGTGCCTCCTGATCGCGCTCGCGAGCGTGGTCGTGGGCGTCTACCTCACCTACGTGTTGTTCGTGGTCCTGAAGGAGCCCTGCCCGTTGTGAATCGCGGGGCACCTCGTCAACGCGGCGGTCGCCGCGCTGCTCTTCTTCTTGCGGTAGCGTGCTCGTCGGCGCCGAAGCGCGCGGTGGACGAGGTCGACGCGCGCGATCTCGTCCTGCCGCCCGGGGCGGAGGCGGGCATGTCGGTGACATGGAGGCACAGGGGGTCCGGGGGCCCGGACGACGATCTCGCGGTCCGGGCGCGCGTGACCGTCGCCTGCGCGGAGGAGCCGCTCCCGCTCGCGCCCATCGCCCCCATGGAGTGGGA
>JAKLKT010000429.1 GCA_023150495.1 Planctomycetota bacterium | reverse complement strand
CGCCGGACGCGGGCCGGTCCCCGCGGCCCCGACGCGTCGGCGCGCCGAGGAGGCGCGACCACGTGCTCATGCTGCGCGTCGCCGCGACCGCGGTCGCGGAGGCCGCCGCGTTCGCGCTGGTCATGACATCGGAAGGGGGCCTCCCCTTCGCGCTCGGGCTCCTCCTCCACGTGCTCGCCGCGGTCCTCGGCCGCGCGGCGGCGCGGCGGCGCCGGCCGGACCTCGTGCAGGTCGAGTCCGACCTCGTCCTCCTCGCGGGCGTCGGGATCCCGCTCTTCGGCCCGCTCGCGGCGTGGGCGCTGCCGCGCCCGCCGGCCGGGGAGGCGCCCGAGAACGCGCACGAGGTGTTCTCGCAGTACGCGGACCACGTGAAGCCCGTGGTCCCGGACCACGAACGCACGCTCTTCACCGGGAGCTACGAGAAGGACATGGCGCGCGAGCTCGACGTCGAGAGCTACCACGAGGTGCTCGTCCACGGCACGACCGACCAGAAGCGGAGCGCGCTCAGGAGGCTCGCGGAGCTGGGCGAGGCGAAGCACTTCCGCCTGATCCGCCAGTGCCTCGTCGATCCCGAGCACGAGGTGCGCCTCTACGCCTACTCGGAGCTCGAGCGCGCGAGCCGGCGCTACGAGGAGGAGATCGCGCAGCGCGCGAAGGAGCTGAAGGAGCAGGCGGAGGGGGGCGAGCCGCTCCTCGCGATCGCCCGCGCCTACTTCGAGTACGCGGCGACGGGCATCCACGACGAGCAGATGGCCGCCTGGTACTACCGCTCGGCGGAGCAGTACGCGGGGATCGCGCGGCGGCTCCTCGGGGACGAACCGGAGCCGGTCTGGATCCAGGCGCGCGCCTTCGGCCGGCTCGGGGACTACGACCGCGCGAAGGCGCTCCTGCACGAGCTCAGCGAGGCGCAGCAGAGCCTGCCCGAGAGCTGCCTCGCGCGCGCGGAGCTCGCCTACGCGCGGCGCGACTTCCTCGCGGCGCGCGCGGAGTGCACCCGGCTGCGCGAGGCCGGGGCGGAGCCTCCCCCGTGGCTTTCCGCGCTCGAGGGGAAACGCCGATGAGAGGGGCGCACGGCGCGCGCCGGCCCCGGGAGGCCGGGATCCATATGAAAAGACGGGACAGGGGGTTCCCGGGGCCCTCCCCCATCCACCCATGAAGACGGCCGACATCTGCCTCGTCCTCGAAGGCACGTACCCGTTCGTGTCGGGCGGGGTGTCGTCGTGGGTCCACATCCTCACGTCGCAGCTCCCCCACCTCACCTTCACGATCCTGCACATCAGCCCGAAGCGCGGCTTCTACACGAAGGGGCCCGTGTACAAGATGCCCCAGAACATCCTCGGGGTGCGCGAGGTCTATCTCCACGACTACGTGCTCTCCTCGCGCGGCCGGCCGCACGACCTCCGCGAGAAGGTGGAGCACTTCCGCGCGCTCGTGCGCGACATGGTCGACGGGCGCGCGGGATCGTTCGCGCGGTTCCTGAAGGCGCTCCAGCACGAGGAGGACGAGGGGCTCTCGTCGTGGGACCTGCTCCAGACGCCCGAGAGCTGGGACGTGCTCGTCGAGAACTACCGGCGCGAGGCGGAGCAGGAGAGCTTCCTCAACTTCTTCTGGACCTGGCGCTACGCCTACCTGCCGCTCTTCAACCTGCTCTCCGCGAAGATCCCGCCCGCGCGCGTCTACCACACGATCTCGACGGGCTACGCGGGGATGCTCGCCGCGGGCGCGAAGGCGAAGTTCAAGCGGCCGATGCTCTTGACCGAGCACGGGATCTACACGAAGGAGCGGAGGATCGAGATCAACCGCAGCGAGTGGATCCAGGACTGGGACTCGGGCGAGCTGGTCGCGGAGCGCAAGGCGCCCTTCTTCCGCCGCTACTGGATCCGCCAGTTCCAGATGATGAGCCGGATCACCTACGAATACGCGGACGAGATCCTCACGCTCTACACGGGCAACACCATCGAGCAGATGAAGGACGGCGCCGAGCCGTCGCGGCTGCGCGTGATCCCGAACGGCATCGACCTGAAGCGATTCGGGGAGGCGGCCGCGAAGCACGACGCGCGCGGGGAGAACGACCGGTTCACGGTCTGCTTCGTCGGGCGCGTCTGCCCCATCAAGGACGTGATGACGTTCGTGTCGGCGATGCGGCTCGTCGCGGACGAGATCCCGAACGTGCGCGTGCGCGTCCTCGGGCCGATGGACGAGGACCCCGAGTACGCCGAGATGTGCCAGCGGCACGCGAAGGCGCTCGGGCTCGAGAAGAACCTCGCCTTCGAGGGCAAGGTGAACGTGCTCGAGGAGCTCCCGAAGGTCGACCTCATGGTGCTCACGTCGATCTCCGAGGCGCAGCCGCTCGTGATCCTCGAGGCGGGCGCGGTGGGGATCCCGACCGTCGCGACCGACGTGGGCTCCTGCTCCGAGCTCCTCTACGGACGGACGCCGGAGGACCGCGCGGTCGGGGAGGGCGGCATCGTCACGGCGATGGCGTCGCCGGGCGAGACCGCGAAGGCGATCCTCCAGCTCTACCGCGACCCCGGGCTCCGGCGCCGGATGCGGGACGCGATGCGCGAGCGCGTGCGCCGGTTCTACGACCAGCGCGACATGGTCACGGCGTACGACGAGCTCTACCGGCGCTTCGTGCGCCTCGAGAAGCCGCTCGCCGTGGAGGGCCTGTGATGGAGGGGGGCGCGGGGGGAGCGCGCTGATGGCGGGCATCGGCTTCGAGCTCCGCAAGATGATCGACGAGCGCCGCGGCTTCGTGGCCAAGGTGCGCGCGTACTCGTGCGCCGCGCTCATCGCGTCGGGGCCGTGGCTCATGACGATCCTCACGCTCACGCTCCTGAACGTCGCGGGCCCCTACCTCGGCGGGGACGAGGGCTACAGCCTCTTCCGCGCGCTCGTGACGTACGCGTTCGCGTTCAGCCTCATCCTCCAGGGCATCGTGCAGATGGCGGTGACCCGCTGGGTCGCCGACGCGCTCTACGGCAAGCGCTACGAGGACGTGCTGCCGGCGTTCGCCGCCTGCATCGCGGTGACCGGCCTCGTCCACGCGGTGATCGGCACCGCCTTCTGCGCATGGGCCGGGTTCGCGCCGCGCCTTTCGCTCCTCGCCGTGACGCTCTTCACGATCATCGGGATGACCTGGATCGCGCTCATCTGGCTCTCGCTCGTCCGCCAGTACGACGATGTCCTGCGCGCCTACGTGTACGGCACGCTCGTGGCCATGGTGGGCGTGCTGCTC
>JAKLKT010000428.1 GCA_023150495.1 Planctomycetota bacterium | reverse complement strand
CGCGATCGCGCCGTACTCGCGCAGCAGCGGGAGCAGCGCGTCCCGCTCCGAGCGGTCGCCGGACAGGAGCACGCGCCGCAGCCGCTCGCGGTCCCGCGCCGTCGCGCGCTCCCGGAGCCGCAGCAGCGGCAGCGTCATCTTCGCCTTCTCGAGGTCGGTGCCGAGCGACTTGCCGACCGTGGCCTCCTCGCCGGTCAGGTCGAGGATGTCGTCGATGATCTGGAACGCGATGCCGATCCGCAGGCCGTACTCGGCGAGCGCCCGCGACGCCTCGGGCGGCGCCTCCGCGATCTCGGCGCCGCAGCGGAGCGAGGCGGCGTAGAGCGCCGCGGTCTTGTCCTCGATGATCCGGAAGTAGGTCTCCTCCGGGAGGTCGATGTCGTTCCGGCGGTGCACCTGCAGGATCTCGCCGCGGCAGACGATCGCGACGATCTCCGCGAGGTAGCGCGAGGCGAACCGGTCCTCGAGCGCCGCCGCCTCCTTGAAGCAGGTGGCGAAGAGGTAGTCGCCGAGGAGCACGGCGGTCTCGTTGCCGACGCGCCGGTTGACGGTCTCGATGTTCCGGCGGAGCGCCGACTCGTCGAGGATGTCGTCGTGGACGAGGGTCGCCGTGTGGATCAGCTCGACGATCGCCCCGACGGTCGCGTGCTCCGGCCGCAGCGGGCCGAACATCCGCCCGGCGACGAGGGTCAGCGCGGGCCGCAGCCGCTTCCCGGAGAATCGCCCGACGTGGTCGAGCAGCGCCTTCATCTCAGGCGCCGAGGAGGCGCTCATCCGCCGGATCTCGGCCTCCACGCGCGCGAGGTCCTCCCGGATGGGATCGAGGAGCGCGAGGAGGGGGGATGCCGTGTGCAGCGTCATCGGGCGGCC
The DNA here is from genome assembly GCA_023150495.1 of Planctomycetota bacterium. GTDB lineage: Bacteria > Planctomycetota > PLA2 > PLA2 > PLA2 > PLA2. Next base: position 2,371 of record JAKLKT010000428.1, on the reverse strand, counting down.
CACATCCTACCGGCACCCCTCCCGCGGAAGGAAGCCGGCGGCCGGGGGGAGGTCAGGGGGCTCCGGGGGCGCCGAACCCCTCCCGGTTCCGCTCCCACCACGCCTCCCATGCCTCCGCGCTCTCGCCGAGATCCTGCCCCGTCAGGTTCCTGAGCTGGACGGATGCCGTCTTCCGGACGCCCGGGTTGGCGCTCCGCATGGACCGGACGAGGATCTCGACCGCCTCGCGCTTCACCTCCGGGGTCGGGGGCGCGCCCGACCGGCCCATGAGCCCCCGCAGCGCGCCGACGAGCTGGGAGATGTGCGTGCGCATCTTCAGGGACTCGAAGACCGTGAAGGCGGCGACGACGAGGACGAGGGGGATGGCGAGGCGGTGGCCCCAGGCGTCGAACCCCGGCGGCGGGACGAAGACGAAGTAGAACGCGAGGAGGATCAGGAGGACGATGACGACGAGCGACGAGAGGGCGTTGGACACGAAAACCCCGGAAATCCTTCCTGGGTCCCAGCTTGCGGCTAGAATCCTGCCGATACTGTAGCGTCCGGCGCCCCCGGACGCATCCCCTTCATGGCCTACCGGATCATCGACACCTGCATCGGCTGCACGGCCTGCGCGAAGAAGTGCCCCGTCGAGTGCATCGCGGGCACGCGCAAGGAGATGCACATCATCGACCCCACGCTCTGCGTGGACTGCGGTCTTTGCGGCTACGTGTGCCCGGTGAACGCGATCCTCGACGACACGGGCGAGATCGCCACGCGCCTGAAGCCGAAGGAGGTCCCGAAGGCCAAGGTCGATCCGGACCTCTGCACCGGCTGCGTCTTCTGCGTGGACGTGTGCCCGTACGACGCGCTGAGCATGGTCGACTACGACTCCGCGCCCGGCGTGAACATGGTCGCGGTCGTCGACCAGGACAAGTGCATGGGCTGCGACCACCTGTGCACGTCCGTCTGCATCAAGGACGCGATCGAGCTCCACTTCGTGACCGAGGAGACAGCGGGGCAGGAGCAGCCGATCGGCGCCTGATGCGAGGGCGCTCGCCCCGGCAGGGCCTTCCGCGCCGGCGCTCGCCCCCCGCCCCGGTGGTCGCGGCGCCCGGTCCTATCCCCCGCCGCGCCGCTGCAGCCGGAGGCCGATGAGGAATACCGCCGCCCCGGCCGCGAGGAAGCCGAGCTCGAGACTCATCGCGTTCGGCCCGCCCTCGAAGCCGTAGAAGAGCCCGAGCGGCAGGAGCACAAGCCCGAGGATCTGGAGCGCCCGGCCGGCGTTCACCAACAGGGACGATGCTAACCCGCTCGCGCGACACGAGCCACAATCCGCCAGATTCCGCCGCTTGCTTGCATCCGACGCGGGGCGGATACTTGGCGGACTTCGGCTTGCTGCGACGTCTCGGGTGGCTCGCTCTCCTCGCGCTTCCGGCCTTCGCGGGCTCGAACGATCCCGTGATTCCCTGCCCGTCCGTGGCGCCCGCGCCGCGCGCCGACGGCAACCCGGGAGACCCGGCATGGCGCGCCATCGCCCCCCACCGGCTCCTTGGCGTGGACCATGTGCACCCCCGGTATCGGGCGGACTGGACCGGCGACGATGACCTGTCGGCGAGCCTGCGCGTCGCGAGGTCGGGCGAGGACCTCTACCTGCTCCTCGAGGTGCGAGACGACAGGATCGTCCACGAGGCCAGCCGGAGCTGGTGGGTCGGGGATTCGGTCGAGCTCTTCCTCCGCACCGATCTTGAGAGCGGCGAGAGCGGCGAGCGGTACTCGAACGACGACTACCAGATCATCCTGATGCCCTTCTACCCCCCGCAGCGGTGGGGCGTGTGCCAGCGGGGGCCCGACGTCCCCTACTCGCACGGGGGGCTCCGTGGGCTCGAGGTGGCGCACACGGTCGTCGAGGGCGGATACGTCCTCGAGGCGCGGATCCCGCTCTGGCAGTTCCGGCTGCGACCCGATGCGAAGGGTCTCATCGGGTTCGACATCGCGCTCAACGACGTGGACGACCCCGCGGCCACCGCGCAGCAGAGCTACCTCACGCTCTCCGGCAGATTCGACCTCCATCTCCTCCCGGCCAACTTCGCGCGCCTCGCGGTCGGGACGTGGCAGCCTCCCTCCCCCGCGCCCCCTCCCTCGACGGCCCGTCTCGCCGACTGGATCAGCGTCGCGCTGGGCCTCCTCGCGGTCGTGCTCCTCGCGTTCCTCGCGCGCCGGCTCGTGCGCAGGATCGCGCGGCGCACGCGCGTGGGCGCGGCAACCGTGGCCCTCGGCTTCGTGCTCGTCGCGGCCTTGTGCGGGTTCGCGCCGGCGATCGCCTCGGCCGTGGACGCGAGGGCCGCGCGGGGGCGCTTCGCGGCGGAGGTCGACGAGGCGGTCGCGCTCTCCC
>JAKLKT010000427.1 GCA_023150495.1 Planctomycetota bacterium | reverse complement strand
CGCGGTCGCCGGCCGCGCGTTCGGCGAGGGCGTCGATCGCCTCCGCGTCGGCGCGCGTCGCGAGGCGCCCGAGCGCGAGCGCCGCCGAGCGCCGCAGGTGGTCGCTCTCCGACCTGAGGAGCGGCGCGACCTGCTTCAGGCACTCCTTGGCGCCCGTCTTGCCGAGCGCGCTGACGGCGTAGGCGCGCACCTCCTCGTCGAGCCGCACGTCGGACGCGATCCGGAGGAACTCGCCGGAGAGCCCGGCGCCCGGCGCCTGGGTGAGCGCCGCGACCGCCGCGCAGAGGAACTGCATCTCCTCCTTCGGGATCTCCGGCAGCAGCGCCCGCGCCCTCTTGTCGTCCGGCGAGAGGATCGCGAGGAGGAAGGCCCGCGACTCGCCGTCGCCGAGGAGCCCGAGGCCGAGGAGCGCGTACCCGCGCTCGCGCAGCTTCGTCTCCTGCGAGCCGGCGACCTTCTCGAACCACGGCCGGAGCGACCCGTCGCGGAGGAGCGCGAGCCCGAGGATCGCCGCCTCGCGGACCTCGCGCTCGTCGTCCCGCTCGTAGGCGCGCTGGAGGTCGGGGATCGCGAGGACCGCGCGCCACTTGCCGAGCGCGATCGCGGCCGCCGTCCGCACCTCCTTGTCGTCGTCCACGAGCGCGCCGATGAGCAGCGGGGTGAGCTCGCCGCGCACGCGCGACCGCCACGCGTCCGGATCCGTCTCCGGGCGCCCGTCCTCGTTCGTCACGGGGCCGCGGCGCTCCGCCTGCCGCCGCCGGAAGTCGGTGTAGAGGAACTGGTTGTAGCTCCACCACGTGAGCCAGGTGTGGGTCGCGCCGCCGGAGGGATCCGGGGCGGTCGGCTGGTTCGGGAGGCCGGGGGGAACGCCCTTCCCCTGCCCGCGGAAGCTGCCGCCGTGGGCGAACGCAGGCGCCGCCGCGAGCAGGAGGACGAGCAGGCGGATGGGCATCCGGGAGGATTCTATGGCGGGGACCGGCCCCGCCCACCGTTGCCTAACGCGGGTCGTCCCGGTTTTTCACAGGGGGGGCTCCGGGGGCGGCCCCCGGAGCCCCCTCGGGATCAGTTCTTGCCGTGCTTCTTGCCCTTCTTGCCCTTCCATCCATCGTCGTCGTGGTCGTCCCAGTCCTTGCCGTCGTCCCACTTCTTCTGCGGGAGGACGAGCACTACGAAGCCGTGGAAGTCGACATCCTCGTCCTCGCAGGCCTCGAGGCCGAAGACGCGCACGCGGTCGCCGACGGCGACGTCGGAGAGGGAGATCAGGCCGTCGTCGCCCCTGAGGTCGAGGATCGTCGCGCCGGAGAGGACGCCCACGACCGTCTCGTCGACCGTCATGAGGCCCGACGACGCGTCGATCTCGGTCACCTCGCCGTCGATCTCGGACTCCTCGATGCTCACGTCCACGACAAGCGTCGGGTCGTCGGCCGCGAAGAGCACCTTCGCCGTGAGCGGCCCGCACTCGAGGAGCGTCGCGAGAAGGTCGGACGGGATCGAGCCGTCGCCCTCGAGGTGGATGTCCACGTCCTCGCCGACGAAGATCGTGCGCGGATCCTCCTCGCCCTCGACCTGCAGCGTGATGTTGACGCCGCCGTCGGTCTCCTCGATCGCGGTGAGCTGGCCGCAGAGCTCCGCGGGGCCGATCTCGACGGCGATCGCGAGCAGGGTGCCGGACTCCGTGTCGAACTTGCCCGTGGCGACGAGACGCGCCCCGAGGACGATGTCGTCCGTCGATCCCTCGGCGCAATCGAAGGTGATGAGCGTCCCGTCCGAGACGGTGACGTCGACCGCTCCGACGATCTCCTCGTCCTCGTCGGGCAGGAGCGTGAAGATGCCGGAGTCGAACGCCGCATCCACCTTGCCCTCGACGGCGAGGACCTCGCCCACCACGATCACGAGGGCGACGAACTGGCGATCGTCGTTCAGGTAGCCCTTCATGTAGAGCTCCGCCCCGACGGCGATCTCGCTCGAGTCGGAGGCCTGCCCGTCCTCGTCGAAGATCGCGGTGTTCTCGTCGACGAGGAACTCGAGGTCGCAGCGCTCGCCGAGCTCCAGCACGCCGCTGGTGGCGTCGTCCGACACCTCCTCGACCGTGCCGGTCACCGTGCGCGGGCAGTCGCCGTCGCCGTAGCTGCGGCGGTAGCGGTCGCCGGCCCTCGCCTGGAAGACGGGCCGGAACGTGCAGACGCTGCTGCCGTGCTCGATCGACTTGTCGACGTCGAGGGCGAGGCGGAGGGAGAGCATGCCGCCGGCGGAGACGACGAGGACGTCGTCCGGCACGACGGTGATCTCGCCCGCGGGGAGGTCGACCTCGATGTCCGCGCAGTCGGCGCCCTGGAACGAGACGCCCGCCAGCGCCACGGTCACCTTGTCGTACTGGCCGGGCTCGATCCCTTCCGCGACCGAGACGAGGAGATCCTCGCGGCTCAGGTCGACGTCCTGCCCGACCGGGTCGCCGAAGAGGACGACGCGCGGGCCGCCGCTCCGGGGAACGAGCGTCACCTCGGTCAGCAGCGCCGCGACGCTCGTGGGCTCGGCGTCGGTGCGCTGCTCGGCGAACATCAGCGCGACGCTGCCGAGGCTTGTGGACTGCCCCGAAGTGCCGCCTCCGCCGCCGCATCCGGCGACCAGAAGTCCGGCGAAAGCGAGAGCCAGGAATCCGCGCGTGCCCATCTCGATGCTCCTCCTTGCCAATGGAAAATCGGCTACGGCCTCATTGTGCGCCCGCCGTCAAAGTCGATCTCGCGCGAGGGTGAAGGGAAATTCAACACGCGCGCGGCGTCGGACCCGGCCGTTCCGCCTCCGGAGCGGGATCCGCGAGACTCCGGTCGCACGCCTACGCACGGAATAGGGATGTTTCCCTAGGATGCGCCGTCCGGATTCTCACGGCTGAGGGGGGGTCGAGGCGGCGCCGCCGCCGTCAGTCGGTGCCGAAGTGGAGCGCGAGGGAGTTCTGCGATCCGCTCCTCATGTCCTCGACGCCCCACTGGCCGCTGTGGAAGGGGTCGTCCGGAGGAGGATCGTGGCGTCCGCCGTTCGTGCGAGCGTCCCACCCGGAGGGGAGGACGCACGCCGGGACGAGGAGGAGCAGCGCGCACGCGAGCCACCGCAGGCGGGCGAGTCTCATGACGCTTCGCGATCATCCCCCGCTCGTTCCGCCCGGCAAGGAGCTGCCCGGCGCGGCGGGCGCGGGCGCGTCGCGCCGCTGCGCGGCCGCGGGATCCGCGGGCCTGGCCGGGCGGTC
>JAKLKT010000426.1 GCA_023150495.1 Planctomycetota bacterium | reverse complement strand
CGCCAGCGCTGGCGCACCAAGCCGGAGCCAAACCCTTGCCCCGCAGCGACTTGCGCCGCTCGGACAGGTCAACCGTTGACCTGGAAGTCCAGCCCGAGGGGGGCGACGCGCTCGGATTCGGCCTCGAGGTCGGTGCGGGTCAGCGGGTTCTTCTCGAGCCAGCCCTCGGGCAGCTCCACCACGAGCCCGCCCTTGTGCGCCATGAGCTTCACGTCGGGCAGCGGCGTCGCCGCGCGGCTCCGGTGGAAGCGGACGGCGAGCCGCAGCAGCACCGCGAGATGGACGGCCGCATCGCGCACCCGCCCGGGAAGGTGGCGGAAGTCCGCTCGGCGGAGCTTTCGCCGGTGGGCGCCGATGAGCGTCGCGAGCAGCTCCTGGTCGTCCTTCGAGAAGCCCGGCATGTCGGCGTTCCGGACGATGTAGGCGCCGTGGCGGTGGTGCCCCTCGAACGAGAGGACGAGGCCGATCTCGTGGAGCCGCGCCGCCCACGAGAGGAAGCGCGCCCCCTCCTCGCGGTCGAGCTTCCACGGCCCCGCCACCTGCTCGAGGAACGCGAGCGCGGTCCTCTCGACGCGCTCCGCCTGCGCGCGGTCCGCGTGGTAGCGCTCCTCGAACGCGCGAATCGTCCGGTCGCGCGCGTCCTCGTGCTGCAGGCGCCCGAGGAGGTCGAAGAGCACGCCCTCGCGGAGCGCGCCGTAGGACGTCTCCATCCGGTCGAGGCCGAACCCCTCGAACACCGCCTGCAGGATCGCGAGGCCGCCGGGCAGCACGGCCCTCCGCTCCTCCTTGAGGGCGGGCAGGTCGATGCGGTCCACGTGCCCGGCGTCGACGATCCGGTCGGCGAGGCGGCCGATGCCGCGGAGGGTGATCCCGCCCTCGCTCCAGCCGCACTCGCGCAGCGCCTGCTCGACCGCGGCGATGGTGCCGGAGGAGCCGACGGCACCCTGCCACCCGAGCTCCTTGAACCGGGTCGCGGCGCTGCGCACCTCGAGCCGTGCCGCGAGGACCGCCTCCTCGTACCGGCGGCGGCGGATCGCCCCGCCGGCGAAGAAGCGCCGCGTGAAGACGACGCAGCCCATCTCGAGGCTGTCGACGAGGAGCGGCTCGAACCGCTCGCCGAGGATGCACTCGGTGCTGCCTCCGCCGACATCGACGACGAGGCGCCGACCGGGCTCGTCCTTCAGGCTGTGCGACACGCCCAGGTAGATGAGTCGCGCCTCCTCGCGGCCGGCGACGACCTCGATCGGGTGGCCCAGCGCCCGCTCCGCCTCCGCGAGGAACTCGCGCGCGTTCCCGGCGGCGCGGAGGGCGCTCGTCCCGACCGCGCGCACGCGCTCCGGCGCGACGTCGCGGAGCCGCTGGCCGAACCGCTCGAGGCTCTCGAGCGCCCTCTGCCGCGTGCGCCGCGTGAGCCTCCCGTCCTCGTCCATCCCGGCCGCGAGCTGCACCTGCTCGCGCAGCCGGTCCACGATCGTGGGAACGCCGTTCACGACGCGCGCGACGAGCAGGTGGAAGGAGTTCGAGCCGAGGTCGACGGCGGCGACGCTCTCCGGCGCGGTCATCAGGAGGGGCTCCGGGGGCCGCGGGGCGGGTTTCGACGAGACGCGCGCAGCCGGACGGACGTGCCGGTCCCGACGCACCGGGGGCTTGCTACCGGACATTGCGGCGCTGGATCCCCTCCGGCTTGCGCTTCCGGAGGCGCGTCGCCTCCTTCAGCCGCTTCTCCGCCCACTCGACGAGGGCCTGCTGGCTCGACTTGGCCGGCGGGTCGCCCGCGTCGCGCTGCACGTAGCTCCCGTCCGGCCGCATGTCCCAGGCCGAGCGCCGGTCGGCGAGCTGCGTGTCGAGGAGCAGCCGCAGGTCCTTCCGGAGCGCGGGGTCCTTCACGGGGGCGAGGACCTCGACCCGGCTCTCGAGGTTCCTCTGCATGGGATCCGCGGAGCCGATGAAGTACTCCTCCTCGCCGCCGTTGCGGAAGTAGTAGACGCGACCATGCTCGAGGAAGCGGCCGACGATGCTCACGACGCGGACATTCTCCGACAGGCCGGGGACACCCGGGCGCAGCCGGCAGCTGTCCCGGAGGATCAGGTCGATCTTCACGCCGGCCTGCGACGCGAGGTAGAGCTCGCGCGTCACGTCGGGATCCTCGAGGGCGTTGGCCCTTATCTGGATCGCCGCGTCCTGCCCCTTCGCGCGCCACTCCGCCTCGCGGCGGATCCTGCGCAGGAGCCCCGGCTTGCAGGTCTTCGGGGAGACGAGCAGGTCCTGGTAGTTGCGGCGGGGCTTGTAGCCGGTCGTCAGGTAGTTGAAGAGCTCGGTCACGTCCTGGCCGATCGCCGCGTCGCTCGTCAGGAGCCCGAGGTCGGTGTAGAGCCGCGCCGTCCCGGCGTGGTAGTTGCCCGTGCCGATGTGGACGTACCGCTTGAGGCCGTTGAAGTCCTGCCGGACGACGAGGATCACCTTGCAGTGGGTCTTCAGCCCCACCACGCCGTAGGTGACGTGGATGCCCGCCTCCTCCATCCGGTTCGCCCAGCGGATGTTCGCCTCCTCGTCGAAGCGTGCCTTGAGCTCGACGACCACGGCGACCTGCTTCCCGTTCCGCGCGGCGTCGACCAGGTAGTCGACGGCCTTCGAGTCCGCGGAGGTCCGGTAGAGCGTCATCTTGATCGCGCGCACCTTCGGGTCGCGGCTCGCCTCGAGCAGGAACCGCTCGACCGAGTTCGAGAAGGACTGGTACGGATGGTGCAGGAGGATCGAGCCCGCGTCGCGGATGACATGGAAGATGTTCCGGTCGGGCACGAGGTCGGGATGATCGGCCGGGTAGTGCGGCGGGTCGTGCAGCTCGGGGACGGGGAGCCTCGCGATCTCCCACAGGTCCCTGAGGCCGAGCATCCCGTCCACCTCGAGGACGTCGTTCCTCTCGTCGAGGCCGAGCTCGGCGGCGAGCATCGACCGGTGGTACGGCGCCATCGTCGTGGCGACCTCGAGCCGGACGACCGGGGCGAGCTTCCGCTCGCGCAGCTCCGACTCGATCATCGCGAGCAGGTCCTCGGCACGCTCCTCGTCGCGGCCCGTGTTCGCGTTGCGCGTCACGCGGAAGAGGGAGAAGCCCTCCACCTCCATCCCCGGGAAGAGGAGGTCGAGGTTGTGCGCCATCACGCTCTCGATCCGCACGAAGGCCCCGCGGTTGGGGAGCCTGAGGAAACGCGGGATGCCGCCGCCGACCGGGACCTTCACCCGCGCGAGCAGCGTCTCCTGGTC
>JAKLKT010000425.1 GCA_023150495.1 Planctomycetota bacterium | reverse complement strand
CGGTGCGGGGCGCCCGGCTCCGCCTCGCGTCCGCCGCGGAAGATGTCCGCCTCGCCGAGGATCGCGAGACCGGCGAGGACGGAGAGTTCCGCTTCGAGGACGCGTACGAGGGGTCGTGGTGGCTCACCCTGCGGCCGGGTCGCGCGGGCGACTTCGAGGGGATGCGCGAGATCCTCGTCTCCCCCGCGGAGGGACCTCTGGAGCTAGCCGTCCGGCGCCCCGGGGCCGCGGGTGTCGACCTCGTGTTCGAGATCGTCGACGCGCGAACCGGCGAGGCCCTGTCGATCGCCCACGCCTCCATCGAACGCGACGAGCCCGCGGCGATGCCGCTGTCCCATGCCGTGGAGACCGGTCGAGGCATGGTCGTCGCGCGCCGCGTGACCCCGGGGCGGTGGCGCCTCACCGTCATCTCGCCCCACTCGCGCGTCACGCGCGTCGTCGACGCGACCGCGGGGGCGGGCGAGGTGCGCAGGCGCATCGAGGTCGCGCCGCCCGGCAGCATCGTCGGGCATGCGGACGTCTCAGGCGTCGCGGCTCCCGAGAGGCTCGGTCTGCGGACACACCCGCCGGGGCAGGGCCGGTTCGTAAGCGCCCGGCACGCGGAGCAGCGGTTCGAGCGCGGCTGCGCCTCGCTCGATGCGATCGACGGCTACGCGTTCCGCCTCGACGACGTCCCGACCGACATGCCGATCGACCTCGTCGTGTCGGCGGAGGGCCTGGTCGGCCGCGCGCGCGCCACCGTCGCGGGCGGTGGCGTCGCGCACGCGACGGTCCGGATGAGGGAGGCCGGCACGCTCGAGCTCCGGATCGCGAATCCGCCGCCGGTCCGCACCGTGGCCGTCGAGTTCGCGCCGGCGAGCGAACCGGACTGGCCCGACCGGCGCGTCGTCCGGCACGACGAGCCCCACACGCGGATCGCGCTCCCGAAGGGCCCGGTCCGGTGGTCGGTGCGCTGGCCCGACCCGCGGAGCGGCAGGCCCGTCGTCCGCGACGGGGATGCGACGGTCGAGGCTCGGGCCGTGACCGTCGTCGACATCGACCTGCGGTAGCCCGGCCCGCGGAGCCCCCCTACTCCGGCTGGCCGAGGAGGCGCCAGGAGAGCATGCTGAGCTCCCCCGACGTCTCGCGCTCGGGGAATCCCGGCAGGATGATGTCGCCGTCCACGACGCGCCGGTCGAAGTTCACGGTCATCTTCGCGTGCTTGCCCTTGAAGTCGCGCTTGATCCGCACCTGCTCGCCCGCGGACATGAAGCCCGTCACCTCGAAGGGGATCGGCTGGCCGTTCGTGCCGTCGAGGACGTGGTCCTGGAAGTAGTTGTCCGCGTACATGTAGCCGTGCACGTGGCCGAGGCCGCCGCCGTTCGGGTCGCCGAAGTGGATGTTGCCGCTGCCCTCGCGCGGGCCCTCGTAGACGCCGTCGCCGTCGTCGTGGAGGATCGGCTCGCCGGCATCGTACTGGTTGTTCCCGTTGAGATCGGTGTAGCTCTCGCCGTCGGTGAGCGCGATGAAGAGCAGCGCGTCGCGGTCCGGGTCCTCGTACTGGATGCCGTCGCAGAGGTAGATGTTGCCCTTCACGACGACCGTGATGCGCGTGCCGTCGACCGGGCTCCTGATGATCCGCGACGTGTCGCCCATCGGCTCGATCCAGAGGTTGCCGTCGACGAAGTAGATCTTCTCGTTGCCGTCCGAGGAGACCGAGACGCGGTCGATGCTGCTGCTCTCGTACGGGTCGCCGAGGAAGTAGTTCGTGTTGTCGAACTTGAAGCCGACGCTCGTCGCGAGGTCGCTCCGGAACTCCTTCACGAAGATGTGGCGCGGGTCCGAGGGCGGCAGGCGGCCCTGCGAGTTGAAAGGGGCCGCCGCATTCACCTTGAAGTCCGCGATCTCGCCGTACCTCATGACGTTGAGGTCGGGCGCGCCGATCCCGGGCGCGTTCTCGCGGGCCTCGCCGTCCACATCGTTGCCGGTGATCGCGCCGGTCGCCACCGCGTCGCCGTGGATCTCCGAGTGCCCGCCGAGGGAGAGGTCCCCGTTCACGTAGACCTTCCCGTTGACGATGTCCCGGCTGCTGCCCGTGCCGCCGAGGGGGAGCGAGCCGCCGGTGCTCGAGGAGCGGTTGCCCGAGAAGATCGCGTAGTCGCGCACCGGGTGGAACTCCCGGCCCCACCGCGTCTCGATCGACACCGCCGCCTGCCCGTAGACGGCGCTGGAGACGACCGTGAAGGTGCGGTCGGGCTCCGCCGTGACCGTGGCCCAGTACCCGCCGCCGCCGTAGCGGATCGGCTGGTTCCTGAGGCCGAGGCTCGCCGTCGCCCCGATCTCGAGCGACGGGACGAGGCTCGTCACCACGTCCGCGGTGCCGCCCTCCGCGATGTAGGCGCACTTCGCGAGCTCGGTCCGGTCGCGCTGCGCGTTGCTCTCGAGCACGACGCTCGAGAGGAGGCAGTACGACAGGCCGGCGATGAGCAGGGTGGCGCAGGTGCAGACCACGAGGACCGTCCCACGTTCCGCATCGCGTCGACGCATGGTCACCTCTCAGTTCCTGGGCCGGACGGCGGTCGCCACCGTCCGCGCCATGACGCGGCCCCTGGAGTCGCGGCCCTCGACGGAGAGCCGGATGACGATCGCCTCGCCGTCGCGCGCGAAGCAGAGCCCGCGCTCGTCGACGAGGCCGTTCCCGTTGTCGTCGAGGCCGTTCGGGACCTCGCCCTCGAGATAGGAGCGGATGCCATTCGCCCACGCGGTCTCGGTCTCGGCGGTGGTGCCGGCGTTCCGGACGAGCACGATCCGCGCCTCGTCCACGAAGCGGTCGGCGTCGTTGTCGACGCCGTCCTGCGCCTCGTCCGCGCGGAACTCGATCCGCAGCGGGGAGCCCCACTGCGTGACCCCGTCCTCGTAGCCGAACGCGAGCCGGTAGGCGATCGCGGACTCCCCGGCGGGCGCCGCCGGAAGGAGCGTCTCCGCGCCCGCCTGCACGAGGTCGCGCTCGATCCGGGCGAGGAGCGCGTTCGCCTTGGCGTCGAGGCTGGCCGTCGCCGCCCCCCGCGCGAGCGCGTCCCCCGTGGTCGAGACCAGGTCTGCCGCCGCGACGATCGCGAGACTCAGCACGCCGAACGCGACGGCCAGCTCGAGCAGGGTGAAGCCGGAGCGCCGCATGGTCACCTCCGGATCAGGAGCGTCTGCATCTCGATCTCGCGCGCGCCGCGCGCGCCCTGCCACTCGACCTTCACCGTCACCGGGAGGAGCCGGTAGTCGTCCGCGTGGTTCTCGC
>JAKLKT010000424.1 GCA_023150495.1 Planctomycetota bacterium | reverse complement strand
GAGGAAGGTGATCGGGTCCATGTAGTCGGCGATCCAGCCCGCCCGGGCGAGGTCGTACTTGAGCGTCGCCGTGTCCTTCAGGTAGCTCTGCCATTCCTGGTTGTACGGCTGCACGTCGACCCCGAGATTCTCGTGGAGCTGGCGCGCGAGGACCGTTGCCACCTGCTTGTGCGCGTCGTGCGTGTTGAAGAGCAACTTGATCTGGGGGAACCCCTTGCCGCCGGGATACCCGGCCTCGGCGAGAAGCTGCCTGGCCCGTTCGGGGTCGTACCCGAGCCCGCGTGGCGGCTCGTATCCCGGAATGCCCGGCGGGACGAACGTCATGGCCTCCGTCTCGCCGAGACCGAGGACGTTCTCCACGATCTCCTTCCGGTCGATCGCCATCGACAGCGCCTGGCGGACTCGCCGGTCCTTGAACTGCGGCAGCGTGTTGTTGATCCGGTAGTAGTAGACGATGGACGCCGCGGTCCGGGTGAAATCGGGACGCTTGAGGATGGCCCGGTTCAGCGAGGTCGGCCAGTAGCTCGGGTTCCAGTCGGCCGCCCCCCGCAGGTAGGTGTTCAGGCTGGCCGTCAGGTCGTCCGTCGACAGCGCGTCGATCGTCTCGAGGCGGATGCTCGCGGCATTCCAGTAGCGCGGGTTCTTCCGCAGCCGGATCCTGTCGTTCACGATCCACTTCTCCAGCAGGAACGGGCCGTTCGTGACGATGTTCTCGGGCAGGGTCCAGCGGCCCGGCGCGACCTTCTCCCATCTCTCGACGGTCGCGGGATGGACCGCGCAGAGCGTGTAGAACGAGGTGAGGTCGAGGAAGTACGGCACGTACGCCTGGAGTCTCACGCGAAGCGTCCAGTCGTCGACCACCTCCAGCCCGACCTCCGAGAAGTCCTTGACCTCGCCCTTGGTGAACTTCTGGGCGTTGACGAGATCCCACAGCATCGACGAGTACTTGCATGCGGTCTCCGGCGCCAGCACGCGCCGCCAGGACCAATAGAAGTCGTGCGCCGTGACCGGGTCGCCGTTGCTCCAGCGGGCGTCTCGCCGCAGGTGGAAGGTCCATAGGCGGCCGTCCTCCTGGACCTCCCATCTCTCCGCGGCACCGGGGGCCGGGATCAGCGTGGCGGGGTCGTAGTACGTCAGTCCCTCGAAGAGGGCGAGCCCGATGCGCCCGTCCGGCTGACCGGTCATCATGTGGGGGTCGATGGTCTCGGGCTCCGCCCCGTTCACGAACGTGAAGTCGGCGGGCTCGAGCGACGCCTTCTGGAACGCGAGGGCGACGACCCCGAGGCCGCACGCGAACACGACGGCGCAGAAGAGGAGCGTCTTGCGCATCCGGCGCGCACGATAGCACGCGGCGGGGGACCCCGCGACGGGATCCGGTCAGCGCTTGCGCGCCCGGAGCGCCTTCGCCACCGGCTCCGGGACGAACGCGTCCACCGACCCGCCCGCCGTGAGGATCTCCTTGATCAGCGTCGAGGAGATGAACGAGACCTCCGCCGCCGCGACGAGGAAGACGGTCTCGATCGCGGGTGCGAGCCGGCGGTTCGTCACCGCCATCTGCGTCTCGTACTCGTAGTCCATCGGGTTCCGGATGCCGCGCAAGAGCACCGTCGCGCGCTGCGCCTTCGCGAAGTCCACGACAAGGCCGGTGAACGGCAGCGCGTCGACGTTCTTGAGCCCCGCGAACGAGGCCTTCGCGAGCGCCACCCGCTCCTCGACCGGGAGGAGCGTCTGCTTGTCGACACGCGCGCCGATCGCCACGATCACGCGCTCGAAGAGCGCGGAGCCGCGGCGCAGGATGTCCATGTGCCCGTTCGTGATCGGGTCGAACGTGCCGGGATAGAGCGCGACCGCCACGCCGAGATCCTACGATACTAGCGGTACGGTGCCAGGCACCCATCCGCTAGTACTTTTCGCCGACCGGACGCGCCACGTCGGCCGCGGCTCCGCAAGTCCCGATCGCGGGCCGGGAACGCCGATGTTAGCGGGCCGGAGCCTGGCACCGTACCGCTAGTTCCAGCCCACGAGGGAGCGGAGCGTGTCGCGGCGGCGCTCCTTCTCGCGGAACTTCTGGAGCATGTCGAAGCTGAACGACAGCCCGAAGCCGTCGTCGCTCGGGTCCCACGTGAGCCGCACCCCCACGACCCCCGATCGCCCGAGCCGCCGGATCAGCACGCCCTGGTCGCTCGCCTCCCCGTCGTGCGCGTCGAGCTGCGAGAACCCGACGAGGCTCCATCTCGTGTTCACCTCGAACTCCGCCCCGAGGGTGATCGTGTCGCTGTCCTCCGCGAGGTGGCGGTAGGACGTGCCGAGGCCGAGGTTCGACCGCACCTCCCACCACCACTCGAACGACGCGGTCGAGAGATCGCCCTCCTCGATGTCGCCGCGGGAGAGCACGATCACGGAGCGCGTCGCCTGCCACCAGACGTTCCAGTCGAGGAACCACTCGCCTTCGCGGCCGAGCGGCTGCTCGCCCCCCGGGAACCACGCGCCGAAGAGCTCGAGGCTCAGGAACTCCGCCGGGCCGAACGGCGTCGCGCGAAGCAGCCGGTTCCGCCAGCGCAGCGAGAACCCCTGCCATGCCGTCACCCGGTCCACCGCGTCGAACGGGAAGAGCTCGTCCGGCGGCACGCTCGCGTGGAAGAGGTCCTCGTACGCGAGCGAGAAGTTCATCACGTGGCGCACGCGCCCGAACCGGCGCGAGAGCTGCGTGTCGGCGCGCACTCCGGCGGACGCCGTCGTCCGTGTCGTCGCCTCGCCGAGAAGGTCGTTCTCGTAGACCGTGACGCCGGGCGTCACGAAGGGCACGATGCGAAGGGGTCCGAGGGGAAACGACAGGAAGAAGGTCGGGTCGAACGTCGCGCGCACGCTCTGGAAGTACGGCAGCGGGGAGCCCTCGCCCTGCTTGTGGCGGAGGTTCCCGACCGAGAGCGGCAGGGAGACCTGGAGCGTCACGGGGTCGCCCTTGCCGTCCTCGCCGAGGCGGAGGATCGTGAGCACCGGCACGAACGCGCCGAGCTCCGGGAGCCGCTCCACCTCGTCCTCGAAGTCCACCGTGCGCCACTTCGCGAGCAGCGTCACGTACGCGCGCTCCGTCCGGCCGCGGACGTACGCGAGCGTCTCCTGCGGCAGCCCCTCCTTCGCGACCTGCTCGTCCCACTGCCGGAGGAAGTCGGGGTCGGAGAGGTCGGCGTACTCGAGGTCGAGCCGCCAGACATCGCTCGCCTCGAAGCGGTAGAAGTTCTGGGTCCAGAAGCGGTTGTCCGTCTCGGGCAC
>JAKLKT010000423.1 GCA_023150495.1 Planctomycetota bacterium | reverse complement strand
GCCGGCGCGCGCCGCCACTGGGAGGCGCGAGGTCGGATGCTCCTGGCGATCGGGGCCGCGGGGATCCCCGAGCGGATCGACTGGGCGCGCGCGGACCTCGCCTCGGAGGACCCGCGCCTCGTCGCGGCCGCCGCCGACGCGCTCGCGCGGCTCGGAGAGCGCGACGAGGTGTTCGCGCTCCTCGGCCACGCTTCGCCGACCGTGCGCCGCGCGGCGCTCGTCGCGCTCGACGAGTGCGACGACCCGCGCGCGCTCGAGAGGGCGCTCGCGCTCGCCCGCGAGGATCCCGACGTGAACGTCCGCTTCGAGGCGGTCCTCGTCCTCGACCACCGGGGACACCCCGACGCGGACATCTACCTCATCGACGCGCTCAAGGCGCGCGACCCGGTCCTCTGGATCACGGCGCTCGCCGCCCTCGAGCGGAAGCACGGCAGGTCGTTCGGGCGCGATCCGGAGGCGTGGGCGGAGTTCCTGAAGAGGAAGTAGGGGGTCCGGGGGCCGCCGCAGGCGCGGATATACTCTCCCGCACCCCGGAGGACCCTTGGACATGCACCGGCCGGCCGTCGCCCTCGCGTTCGCGCTGCTCCTTGCGGACGCCGCCCCCGGAACGACCCTCTCCCGCGAGACGACCGCGGATCTCGTCTGCTGCGCCGAACGCGTCTGCTGCGCGGCGGTCGAGAGCGTGCAGTCGCGGAAGGACCCGAGGTCGGGCTTCGTCTTCACGCACGTCCGGCTGCGCCTCCTCGAGGACATGAAGGGCGGGGGCGAGGGGACGACGATCGAGCTCAGGCTCCCCGGCGGGCGGGCGGACGGCGTCGAGACGGCCGCCCCCGGCATGCCGAGGTTCGAGACGGGGCGCGAGGCGGTCCTCCTCCTCGGCCGGAAGAACGCGGAGGGGTATCCCGTCGTCCTCCAGGCCACGGGCGGCGTGCTGCCGCTGCGGAAGGACCGCGACGGACGCCGCCGCCTCGCGAGCCCGGTGACCGGCATCAGGGAGCTCGAGGGAGGCGAGGCGGTCTCGCTGGACTCGTTCCGTTCCGCCGTGAAGCGGATCGTGCGCGAGCAGGCGGAGAAGGCGGGCCGATGAGGCGCCTCGCCGTCGCGCTCGTCGCCGCCGGGATCCTCGCGACCGCGGCCGGCGCCTTCCTCGTGTCGAACTCGCCGTCCGGCGGCGCGTATGTCTTCGAGTCCGTGCCCGCGGGCCGGCGCCCGATCGGCTTCCGGGTGGACACCGAGGCCGTGCCGAACGTCGCGAACCCGGTCGGCATCGTGCAGGAGCTCATGGACCAGTGGACCGGCGTCCCGGAGGCGGAGGCCCCGTTCGGCGCCGCGGCCGCCGGCGGCCCCAACAACGGCGCGACCGTCGGCGACACGTTCGGGCCGTTCACGAACACGACCTACGAGGTGGCGTGGGACGACACGGGGGAGATCCTCTCCTTCTTCGGGATCTCGCCGAACGTGCTCGGGATCACGCTCAAGAGCGTCGACACGAGCGACGGCGACATCCTCGACCTGCTCGTCGTCATCAACACGGAGCCGGCGGCGCTCGTGGCCCCGGGGACGGGGGCCACCGCCGAGGAGCTCTTCCGCGCGACGCTCCTCCACGAGCTCGGCCACGCGGTGGGCCTCGCGCACACGCCGGTGGGGATGGTGAACCCGACGGCGTTCGGGCTCGCCCTCGCCGCGCCGGTGCAGATCCCGACGATGTTCCCGTTCCGCGTGCCGGTCCAGCCGCAGCAGGGCCTCTCGCTCGAGCCCGACGACCGGGCGGGGCTCATCGACATCTACCCGTCCGACACGAGCGGCCTCGGGTCGATCTCGGGGACCGTCCGGGGCCTCTCGGGCGCCGGCGCGAACCAGGTCGCGGTGCGCGCGATCGGCCCCTTCGGCGTGGGGGAGGACCACGTGGGCGTCCTCAGCGACGAGGACCGGTCCGGGCTCGGCCGGTTCACGATCCGCCACCTCGTCCCCGGCGCCTACCGCGTCGTCGTCGAGACGGTCAACGGCCGCTCGTCGGTGAGCGGCGCCACGCTCGCGAGCAACGCGGGGTCGCTCGGCACGGACCCGTTCCAGTACGCGGGCGACGAGTTCTGGGAGCCCGGCGACACGTACGACCCCGCCGCCGACGTGCGCAGCGACTTCGCGCTCGTCCACGTGCGCGCGGGGCGCGACACGGGCTCCGTCGACGTCGTGCTGAACGCGAGGCCGCTCGCGTCGGGCGCCGCGGTCAACGGCACGTTCGGAAACGGCGACGAGCAGCTCGGCGACGCGACCGGCGGCTTCCATTACGTCGACTACTACGTGTTCGCGGGCGCGTCGGGGCAGGCGGTGACCGTCGACGCCCTCGGCTCCGGGACCGTCGCGCAGCTCCGGGTCCTCCGGCCCTCCGACCTCGAGGTCGCGGCGGAGGATCTGCCGCTCACGGGCGACGCCTCGGTCGCGTTCACGCTGCCGGAGACGGGCGCCTACACGGTCGTCGTCTCGGCGCGGGCGACCACGGGCAACCCCGGCGGGACGGGCTCCTACACGCTCACGCTCGGCGGCGCCCTGGGCGCGCTCCCCCCCGCGCCCCCCCTCTTCCCCGCGACGGCGACGCTCGTGCCCGTCGGGGACCTCGCCTTCGCGAGCCCCGTGTGCGACACCGTGCTCCTGCGTCTCCTCCTCACGGCGGGAAGCCACGAGGAGCTCTGGGTCGACGCGGTCGCCGTGACCGCCTCGGGCAGCGCGAACGACGCGCTCGACGTCGCCGGGGTGGCGCTCGTGCGGGACCTCAACGGGAACGGCCGGAGGGACGGCGCGGAGCCCGTGCTGGGCACGGGGACGTTTCCCTCGGACGACGGGACGCTCTCCTTCCCGGGCCTCGACATCGAGCTCGACCCCGGCGCGCAGGCGCAGCTGCTCGTGATCTGCGACGTGGCCGTGCAATCGGTCTCCTCGGCGCCGCAGCAGGCCTCCTTGCCGTGGTGGCTCGCGCTCGCGCTCCTTCCGCTCGCGTGGAAGGCGTGGGGGTCCGGGGGCCGGCGCGCGCTGCTCGTGGCGCTCCCCCTCCTCCTCGCGACGTGCGGCGGGGGAGGCGGCAGCGGCTGCAACGGCACGTTCGACCCCGCGGGCGCCGTGGTGACGCTAGAGGCCACGGTCGCGCCGGGCGGGGTCACGGCGTTCACGACGACGACCGACCCGGGCACGCCGCTCGCGCTCCCGACGGCGCCGCTCGCGTCGGGGACGCTTTCGGTCTCGAACTGAGCTGCCATAATCGGCGCCGTGACGGTGCCGAC
>JAKLKT010000422.1 GCA_023150495.1 Planctomycetota bacterium | reverse complement strand
GGTGGACCAGGTCGCGGTCTTCGTCGCGCCGCGGATCGTGGGGGGCTCCGGGGCCGTCCCGGCGGTCGGCGGGCGCGGGAAGGCCCGCATGGCCGCGGCGCCGCGGATCCTCGACCCCCGCTTCCACCGCTTCGGCGGCGACCTGCTCGTCGAGGGCTATCTGGACGGGTAGGGGAGCCGTGCGGCGCGGCGCTCGTCGGCCGCGAGCGCCGGCTCGACGAACGCGAGCTTGACGTCGGCCCTCCCCGCGCGGTGGTACTCGTCGAGGACGGCGACCACCGTTTCCCACGGCACCTTCGCGTCGGGCTCGATCACGGCCTGGATCGGGCTCTTCCCCTCGGCCGCGGTCTGGCCGGCGTCGCGGAGGTAGCGGCGCACGGCGTCGATCTCCCGCGCCTCGATCCCGCCCATCCGGTAGGTCAGCTCGGCCGGCACCCGGACGCCCGTCTGCGCGGGTCCCCAGACCGCGGTCTCCTCCCTCGTGACGGCGATCCTGACCGCGAGCTTCGCGCCGCCGGTCTCGTCCCACGCCCGCGACGGGGCGCCGGGGGGCCCGAGCTGCCCCTCCTCCCCCCGCGCCCCCTTCACCCCGAACGCGGTGCGGCGGATCCCCGCCTCGGCGCACGTCTCGAGCAGACGCTGCACGTGGAGCCACGGCGCCTTCCCGTCCGCCCGGAGGAGGACCGTCATCGCCGCGGCCGCCTCCGCCTTCGCGGCGTCCCCCGGCTTCCTCGCCGACTTCGCGATCCGGTCCGCGAGCCAGAGGCCGAGCTTCTCGATCGAGACCGTCTCGGGCTTTCCCTCCCGCTCGACGACGATCAGGCCGTCCGCCGTGAGCGACACGACCGCCGCGCCCTCGGGCAGGGGCTTCGCCTCGGAGGCGGGGGGGACGCGCACCTCGGGGGGGGCGGCGGCCGCGAGGGATGCGATCGCGAGGAGGGCGGCTCTTCGCATGGCCGCCATCGTAGCGGCTACCCGCCCGTGACGCGCGGCCTCGCGTTCGTGATCTCGGAGAGGCGGAAGCTGATCCGGTTCTTCCGGATCTCCTCGACCATCTCGAGCGCCTCCTCGTGGATCGGGTCGTAGAGGAGGATCTTCCGGACGTACTCGACCGCGCTCTTGTAGGCCCGCTCCTTCATGAGGATGCGCGCGACCTTCAGGTAGCACTCGATCAGGTCCTTCTCGATCGCCGCGTACTCCTTCTTCAGGTCCTCGCGGGGGACGAGCAGGCCCTGCGGGTCGAGCTTCGCGATGTTCCTGAGGTTCTTCCGCGCGTTCTTGAGCTGCTTCTCGGCGCCCATCGGCTCGAGGAGCTTCTTCTTCACGCGGGAGACCTGCCGCAGCTCGATCGCCGGGTCGGCCTCCCTGATCAGCGCGGCGGCGTTCGCGAGCGCCTGCTCCTTCCGCGCCAGCTCCTTGCCGACCGACTCCTTGAGCTTCGCCATGGCCTTGTCGTCGGCCTTCTTCGCCGCGGCATCCTCGCCCGCCTGCTTCTCCTCGGCGATCGCCTGCACGAGCTCCTTCACGTGCGGCTCGTAGAGGGCGTTCGCCTCGCTGCCCGGGTAGCGTTCGCGCAGCCGCTTGATGGCCTCGAGGCACCGCTCCGGCTCGGCCTCGGTCTCGAGCAGGCCGTCGATCGTCGCGGTGAGGAACGCGATCTCCTCGTCCGCGACCTGCTTCTGCTCCGTCTCGAAGGTCTTCTCGTCGAGCCCGCCGAGCGCGAGCGCGATCTCGAGCTGCTCGAGCGCCTCGGGATAGAGGCGGAGGCCCCTCGCGAAGCGGGAGAGGTCGAGGGTCGCCGTCCCGTCGTCGTAGGGGGTGAGCGCCTTCCGGGCGGCGTAGGCCGACTCCGGGACGAGGTCCTTCCAGGGGAATCGCACCTCGTCGCTCCCGTACTTCGCGAGGAGCACCTCGTCGTCGAACGAGAGGGGGGTGACCGTCCGCTTGTTCCCGTCCGTGAGCGAGAGCGTCAGCGGCTCCGCCGCCCGGGTCGCGGCGGCGAGGGCGAGAAGGACCGCGAGGGACCGCGCCATGTTCCGCACGTCCATTGTATAACGCGGCTCATCGCCCCATTTCCCATGAGGCTCATCCTGCTCCTCATCCTCGACGGCTGGCCGGTTTCGGCGGGCCAGGCCGTGGTGGATCGGCTGCACACCTACGACATCCTGTCCCTGGACGTGGACGCCCGGCCCACGGACCGGGGCCTCGAGGTGGACTGCCGGCTCCGGCTCGTCGCGGGTTCCCCGGGGCCCCTCCGCTTCCTCCTCGCGCCGGTCGAGGGTCTCGCCGTGACAGAGGACGACGAGGCGGTGCCGTTCACCCACGACGCCTTCGGGCTCGACGCGGCGCTCGACCTCGCGGGGATCCCGAAGGGGCGGCTGCCGTGGCTTCTCGCGATCGCACCCAGGGCGGCGGGCGAGCTGACGCTCCGCCTCCGGTACCGCTGGCGACCGCCGCCCGGGGGCTGGTACCGCGCGGCGGAGGACGACGTGGAGACGCACCTCTCCGGGTTCTGGCTCCCGACGATGGCGGACGAGGTCTTCTCGACGCGCGTCCGCGTGCGCACCGGGGCGGCGGCGTTCGCGCCCGGCGCCGCGCGGCTCACGGAGGACGGCTGGGTCTTCGAGAGCGAGGCGGAGCAGGCCGTGCCGCTCTTCGTCGCGGACCTCGTGCGGGTCAGGGGCGACGGGTGCGAGGTGTGGCTGCCCGAGGCGGACCGCGGCGACGGCGAGGGGATCGCGAAGGACCTCGCCGCCGTGCTCGCCGCCCTCGAGGCCCGGCTGGGCGTGGCGGGGCCCCTTCCCTTCCGCCTCGTCGTCGCTCCGGAGAAGGGGGTGCCGTCCTACTGCGGCGGGAGCTTCGCGGTCCTCAAGGTCCGGCCGAAGGACCGCGAGCGCTTCGTCGCGCACCTCGCGCACGAGTGCGCGCACCGGTGGTTCGGCCACCGGCTGAAGACGCCCGTGATCGGCCGCGGCGGCACGTGGCTCCGCGAGGGGCTCGCGGAATGGGCGGGCATCGAGGCGGCGGGAGCCGTCCTCGGCGCGGACGTCGCCCCTCGCCTCTGGCGCGACCGCTTCGCGCGCTACTTGTCCGGGACGGACCTCCGCCGCACCGAGGACGGCACGCTCTTCGCGAACGAGCCCACGCTCCTCGACGCGACGTACGTGGACGACCCGCTGGTGCCGTACTTCCGCGGGGCGCTCGTCCTCCGCCTGCTCGCGCGCGAGGAGGGGTTCCGCGCGGGCCTCCGGGGGCTGCTCGAGGGGGGGCCCTCGGGCATCCTCGAC
>JAKLKT010000421.1 GCA_023150495.1 Planctomycetota bacterium | reverse complement strand
TGCCCTTCACGCTCAACGGCGCGGGCGCGGAGGTCACGGTCGAGCCGCGCGTGACGCTGCTCGACGCGCTGCGCGACCGGCTCGACCTGACCGGCACGAAGCGCATCTGCGACCACGGCGCGTGCGGCGGCTGCACCGTCTTCCTCGACGGGAAGCCCGTGACCTCCTGCCTCGTCCTCGCGGTCGACGCCGCGGGCCGCGAGGTGACGACGATCGAGGGGCTCGCGAAGGACGCCGAACTCCATCCCGTGCAGGCGGCGTTCGTGAAGCACGATGCGGCGATGTGCGGCTTCTGCACGCCGGGCATGGTCATGTCGTGCGCCGCGCTCCTCTCGACGACGAGGAACCCGACCGACGAGGAGATCCGGCGCGCGGTCGCGGGCAACCTGTGCCGGTGCGGCACCTACCCGCACGTGTTCGCTGCCGTGCGGGAAGCGGGGGGGGCTCCGGGGGCCGCCGGCGGCGCGGGGGAGGCGGCGCGATGAGCGAACTCCGGCTCGGATTCCCGGACAACGAGAAGAAGGCGGACGTCGAGGTCCCCGCCGGCACGCCGCCGCCGTGGGACCTCTCGACGGACTTGAAGGTCGTCGGCAAGGGGCACCCGCGGCTCGACGCGGTGGCGAAGGTCACCGGCCGCGCGAGGTACTCCTACGACATCCGGTTCGAGGACCTGATCTACGCGAAGTTCCTCCGCTCGCCCCACGCGCACGCGAAGGTGAAGCGGGTGGACCTCTCGAAGGCGAAGGCGATGAAGGGGGTCCTCTACACGGAGTCGTACGAGGGCGAGACCATCCGCTTCGCGGGCCAGCAGGTCGCGGGCGTCGCGGCGGAGAGCGAGGAGATCCTTGACGACGCGCTCCGGGCGATCGCCGTCGAGTACGACGTGCTCCCGTGCGTGACGACGGTCGAGGACGCCCTGAAGGAGCAGGCCCCGCCGGTCATCGAGGGGCGCGGCAACCTCGAGGCGGGCCGCGAGCAGGGCAACCTCCAGCGTGTCGAGCAGGCGCACAAGGAGGCCGACGTCGTCCTCGAGGCCGAGTACCGGACGCAGGTGCAGACGCACTCCTGCCTCGAGACGCACGGCTCGGTCTGCCGCTGGGGGGACGACGGGAAGCTGACCGTCTACTCCTCCACGCAGAGCACCTTCGCCGTGCGCGACGGGATGGCGCGCTCGTTCAACCTGAAGCAGTCCGACGTCATCGTCATCACGCAGCACATGGGCGGCGGGTTCGGATCGAAGTTCGGCCCGGACGCCTGGGACCAGTTCGCCGCCCGCGCCGCGCGGGCGACCGGGCGGCCCTGCCGCGCGATGCTCGACCGCAAGGAGGAGCACATCGCGGGCAACCGGCCCGACTCGATCCAGAAGTGCCGCTTCTCCGTGAAGAAGGACGGCACGCTCATGGGCGCCGAGGTGCGATCGCAGGGCACCTCGGGCAACGCGACCGGGGGCGCGAACGTCTACAACCCCGGCATCTACCGCTTCCGCGCCGCCTACAGCAAGCAGGACACGGTGCTCACCCACGCCTCCTCGGGCCGCGCGTTCCGCGCGCCCGGCCACCCGCAGGGGGTCTTCGCCCTCGAGGGGATGATCGACGAGCTGGCCGAGGCGATCGGGATGGACCCGCTGGAGCTCCGGAGGAGGAACGACCCGAATCCGGTCCGCCTCGCGGAGTACGAGATCGGCGCGAAGGAGATCGGCTGGCAGCGCCGGAGGAAGTCGGGCTCGGACCAGGGCCCGGTGAGGCGCGGCTTCGGCATGGCGTCGGCGCGCTGGGGCCACAACGCGCGGCCGGGCACCGAGGTGCGCTGCACGATCGGGCGCGACGGGTCGGTACTCCTCGCGAACGGATCCCAGGACATCGGGACCGGCACGCGAACGGTCATCGGCCTCGTCGGCGCCGAGGAGCTCGGGCTCGGACTCGGGGACGTCGAGGTGCGGCTCGGCAACACGACCGACCCCTACGGCCACGGGAGCGGCGGCTCGGTCACGACGCCGTCGATCGCGCCGCCGACGCGCGCCGCGGCCTTCGAGGCGAAGCGCGAGCTCCTGAAGCACGTCGCCGCCGCGGTCGGGGGCGATCCGGAGAAGATGGACCTCCGGGACGGGAAGGTCACGGGCGCGCCGCGCGAGCTGACGTTCAAGCAGGCGTGCGGCATGATGCCCGTGGACCAGGTGACGACGCTCGGCCGCATGGAGCAGAAGCCGGGCGGCGGCGGGCACCTCTACCCGTCCTTCACCGGCGAGGTCGCGGGCGTCCAGTTCGCCGAGGTCGAGGTCGACACGCGGACGGGCGTCGTTCGCCCGTTGAAGATCGTCGCCGTGCAGGACTGCGGGCTCGTGATCGATCCGCTGACCGCGCGCAGCCAGATCCACGGCGGCGTGATCCAGGGGATCTCCTACGCGCTCTTCGAGGAGCGGATCCTCGACCGCCGGACGGGCGGCCAGGTCAACGCCGACTTCCTCGGCTACAAGATCGCCGGCGCGCTCGACATGCCGGAGATCGTCTCGATCCCCTTCTCCGTCTCGCAGGGCATGACCACGACCGGCGCGTCGAGCCTCGGCGAGCCGCCGACGGTGCCGACCGCGGGCGCGATCGGGAACGCGGTCGCGAACGCGCTCGGCGTGCGGATCCGGTCGATCCCGATCACCCCCGCGAAGGTGCTCGCGGCGCTCGGAGGTGTGCGATGAAGGCCTTCGCCTACCTGACGGCCGACGACTTCGAGGCCGCGTCGCGCGCACTCGCGGAGGCGGGCCCGCGCGCGGTCGCGAAGGCCGGCGGCACGGACCTGATCACGCTCCAGAAGAGCCGGCTCCTCGAGCCCGACGAGGTCGTGAACCTCCAGCGCGCCCGGCGCGACGGAGCGAAGGGCGAGCTGAGCGCGCTCGCGACGCTCGCGGAGGTCGCGGCGGACGCGTGGGTGAAGGAGAACTTCCCCGCCGTCGCGAAGGCCGCGCTCGAGGCCGCGACGCCGCAGGTGCGGAACGCGGGGACGGTCGGCGGCAACCTCTGCCAGCACACGCGCTGCTGGTACTTCCGGGACGCGACCTTCAGCTGCTTCAAGCGCGGCGCGGGAGACTGCTCGGCGGCGCCCGACGGCGCGCAGAACCGCTACCACGCGATCTTCCCGCACAAGCGGTGCGTCTCGGCGCACCCGAGCAACCTCGCGCCCGCGCTCATCGCGGTCGGCGCGAAGGTCGCCTGCGTCCACCCCGACGGCGCGCGCACGCTGGACGCGGAGCTCCTCTACGACGAGGGGCCCTCCGGCCGGCGGAGCGACACGATCCTCC
>JAKLKT010000420.1 GCA_023150495.1 Planctomycetota bacterium | reverse complement strand
CGTGCGGCGCGCGTGGGGCGTCGAGGCGTTCGTCGTCCCGAACGGCGTCGCCGTGCCGGACCGCCTGCCGCCGCCGGGCGACCACCTCCTCGTCGTCGATCCCGCGAAGGGCCGCTGCCCGGGCCTCCGGGCGCTCGGCCGCGAGGTGCGCGAGGCCGGCCGCGGGCGCGCGTGGATCCCGCAGGAGGAGCTCTTCGGCGAGATGGCGCGCGCGGCGGCCGTGCTCGTGCCGTCGCGAGGCGAGGGGTTCGGCATGGTCGCGCTCGAGGCGATGGCGCTCGGCCGGCCGGTCGTCTTGCCGGACCTTCCCGCGTTCCGGGAGGTGCTCTCCGGATACCCGTTCTACGTGGGCGAGGGGGGCTGGGGGGCCGCCGCCGCGCTCGCGCTGGAGGCGCCCGCGGAGCGGCTCCTTGCGGCGAGGGAGCATGCGCGCGGGTTCACGTGGGAGCGGGCGGCCGGGGGGCTCTCGGCGGTGATCGAGGCGGTCAGCCGGCGACGAGCATGTACGCGAGGTACATGAGGCCCGCGCAGAGCACCGCGATGCCGATGAAGACGATCACGCGGCCCGCGTCGGAGAGCTGGTCGAGGTCGATCCCGAGGAGCGGCGAGCCCGGCTTGATCCGGTGCACCTGGATCGGCTGGTGGCCCTTGAGGACGATGTCCGCGGGCTTGCCCGCGGCGGCCGCGGCGGCGCCCGCACCGGCCGGCGCGGCCCCGCCCTTCTTCGCCTCGTCGAACGCCTCGTCGAGCCCCTTCCGGGCCCCTTGCTTCGGCTGCGCCTCGGGCAGCTCGAAGACGAGGCGCACGGTCCCGATCGCGATCTCGTCCCCGTTCTTGAGGATGCGCTTCGTGATCTTCTCGCCGTTGACGAAGGTGCCGTTGCTCGAGTTCAGGTCGACGATCGCGAACTGCTCGCCCTGCTTGTAGATCTTCGCGTGTTCGCGGGATGCCTTGCCGTCCCGCACGGGGATGTCGCTCGTGTCGAGCCGTCCGAGGATCGCGGCCTGCGCCACCTCGTAGACTCTCCCGGCATCGGGTCCTTCCTTGATCGAAACCTTGGGCAAGGCGCGGACAGTCTAGGAAACCGCCTCCGGGCAGGCAACCCCACCCTTCCCCGGGCCCCATCCCGCCCCGGCGGAGCGGACGGGAAGCCCCGACGGCGCCGGAAGCGATGTCGGGGTGGCCGGGGGCTCAGGATTCGAAGGGGTCGGCCTTCGTCTCGGCCGTCTCCTTCCACTTCCGCCAGCCCTCGACGGTCTGGTAGTCCTTGCCGGTGAGGCCCCGGAGCGCGGCGGTCGTGGCCGCGCCGAGCGTCGCCTTCCGCGTGGCGACCTCCTCGCTCCACTTCCGGCGCGGCGTGGCCGCGAGCTGCTCGAGGCGGTTGACGAGGTCGAGCGCGAGCGCCTTCCGGCGCTTCGTGGGCAGGTCCTTGAACCCGCCGAGCGCCTGCGTCGCCACCTCCGCGATCGCGAGGTCGTTGTGGTCGGAGAGGTCCTCGAGCGTCGCGAGCGTCGACGCGTCGGCGATCTGGCCGGCGGCGCGGATCGCCTCGATGTAGGAGAGAGGGATCTCGCCCTTGAAGTTCTTCGGCGGGCTCAGCCACTTCGCGAGGTACTTGCTCGTGCCCTTCGCCCGGATCGTGCCGAGCGCCGCGAAGGCGCCGTGGCGCACCGTGAGGTCGTCGGCCTTGGCCGCCTTGCCGACCGTCTCGACGGCGGCCTTCTGCTGCTCCTCCGTCCCCTTGGCGTAGAGGCCGGGGATCTTCGAGAGCGCTGCCTGCGCATCGGCGACCGAGCCGGTGTCGAGCGCCGCCGCGAGCTGCGCCGTCATGCCGGCGAGGTCGTCCTCGCCCTCGGCGAGCGCCGCGCCGGCAAGAAGAAGGAGGAGAAGGGACGTGATCCGCATGTGCCACCCCGGGACCGGGATGGTCCAATTGTAGCGTGGTCGTCTCCGATGCCGCCTACTGGGAGGCCAGGTACCGGGCCGGGGAGGCCGGCTGGGACCTCGGCGGGCCCTGCCCCGTCTTCGTCGAGCTCCTCGACTCGCCCATGGCGCCGCCGAAGGGCAGGGTCGCCTTCCCGGGCTGCGGGATGGGCCATGACGTGCGGCTCTTCCTCGATCGCGGGTACGATGCGGTCGGGTTCGACTTCGCGACCCGGCCCGAGGGCGTGCCGGTCGTCCCGCTGGATGTCTTCGAGATCGGCCGGCGGTATCCGGAGGCGTTCGACGCGGTGGTGGAGTACACCTGCTACTGCGCGATCGACCCGGGCCGGCGGGCGGAGTACGCGGCGGCGCTCCGCGCGGCCCTGCGGCCGGGCGGTCTCCTCGTCGTCCTCGCCTTCCCCGTCGAGCGGCGCGACGCGGGGCCGCCGTTCGGGATCGAGGAGAGCGAGATCACGGGCGTCCTCGGCGCCGGGATGGATCTCCTTCACTTCGAGACGCCGCGCTCCTCCGTCGAGCCGCGTCGCGGCCGGGAGCGGCTCGCGATCCTCCGGAAGCGCTGACCGCCGCGCCGCCGCACGAACGCTCGTCCGGTGGCCGGCCCCCGCAGGCGCGACCCCGGCTGTCCTTCCATGTCCAGCCGTGTACGCGAGGGACCGGCGGCCCGCCGCTCGCCAGTGCGGGCGTGGCGTTGCTGCCGTCGGCAGGCTCTGGCAACGGCACTCCCCGGCACGCGGGCTGCATCGCGGGGCACGCGCTCCGGTTTGTAAAAGTTGCAAACTAATCCGCATCCAGTTGCACGGGATCCCCGGTCTGGGGGGCAGGAAACGGGTCCGGCGGGGCGGACCGAGTGGGGCCTCCCGTCCGGGACCAGCGGTTGGACGGGCTGCCGTCGGGAGGGATCGATGGGACCTCTGCGCGCTTCTCTCGTCATCGTCGGTTGCTGCTTCGCGGGATGCTCCGGTGGGGCCGGGGGAACGGCCGAAGCCGACATCGGGGACATCTTCGTGATCGGCCACAGCCCGGGGAACGGCGACGAGCTCGACACGGCCGACTCCGTGAGCGGCTACAACGCGCTCGACAACGTGACACTCCTGCGGGAGCCGGGTGTCGCGATCATCTTCGCCGGGTCGCTCGACCTGACGTCGGTGATCAACGATGACCCCGCGGACCCGCAGGGGTCGCGGAACGTCCGTCTCTTCTACTTCGACACGACGCAGGGGCCCTACGACCCGACGCAGCCGACGGTCCCGGGCGTGAACCCGCCGGGCGCGAACATCATCGTGCCGGGGACGACGACGTACGACTCGTACAACACGACGAACGACATGCTCATCATCACGCCGAGCGGCATC
>JAKLKT010000419.1:3315-6175 GCA_023150495.1 Planctomycetota bacterium | reverse complement strand
GAGAAGGACCGTCCGCGCTCCGGGCCTCCCGCGCTTCTCCGCGATCGCGCTCCTCTCGGCGTACGCGTGGCTCGCGCTCGGCGCGCTGATGATCCTCCCCGCCGCGCCGATGGCGTCGGGCCTCCCCTACGACGCGGCGGTGCACGCGATCTTCCTCGGCTTCGTGTTCGGCATGGTCTTCGGCCACGCGCCGGTCGTGCTCGGCGCGGTGCTCGGCCGCCCGCCGCGGTTCCACGGGATCCTCTACGCGCCGCTCGCGCTGCTCGACGCGTCCCTGCTGCTGCGGGTCGGGGCCGACCACGCCCAGTGGCACGAGGGCCGCCGCTGGGGCGGCATGGCATCCGCCGTGGCGATCCTCCTCTTCTTCACGCTCGTCGCGACGGTCGCGGCCAGGCGCGGCCGTGCGTGACGTCGGCGACGCCGTACTTCTTCCGGTAGCAGTCGAGCAGGGCCCCGTCGCCCGCGGCAAGGAGCCTCCGTGCAACCGGTTCCAGGTCCTCGGGCCAGCGGAAGTCCCAGAACCGGCGCGGGACGGCGGCAGCTTCACCCCCATTTCTCACGGGAACGGGTCGCTAAAGGCGCCCGCGCCGCGCGCGTACAATGGAAGGCTGATGCGGCGTTGGGCCACGCTATTGCTTCTGCTGCTTCCCGCGGCGGCGCAGGATCCCGGTAGCGGCGGGCTGGACGGGCCGAGCGGTCCGCCCCGGCCCGCGCCCGAGCCGGCCGGCCAGGAGGAGGAGGGGTGCGGGGAGGAGGAGGCCGAGGCCCCCGAAGCCCCCCCCGAGCCCCTTCCCGAGGGCGTGGACCCCGTCCAGGCGAAGTTCGACAAGGCCAAAGCCCTCCAGAAGAAGGGGAAGTACGTCGCCGCGAAGCGGGCCTTCCGGAAGCTCATCAAGGACCACCCGGACCACCCGCTCGTCCCCCTCGCGCGCGACCGCGGCGGCGACAACGCGTTCCTGGGCGTCGAGGTGCTCCAGGAGAGCGGCCCGCCCGAGCGCAGGATCGACGTCAGCGTCATGGGCGACGGCTTCACGCTCGAGGAGCAGCCCATGGAGGAGAAGTGGGCCAAGTACTGCCTCACCGTCCTCTACAACGAGAAGCTCTTCGAGGAGTACAGGAACTACTTCAACTTCTACTTCGTGCGGCTCGCCTCCTTCGAGGAGGGCGTCGATCCCGGCCTCTCGCCCGAGGAGCTCAAGAAGGCGCAGGAGAGGAACCTCCGGCGCCGGCGCGACATCAACTACAAGCTCGACTACTCGACCGCGCTCGACTGCAAGGCCGCCGGCCCGCAGGGCCAGGTGATGGCCGACCCGACGCTCGTCTACAAGTGGCTCGACGCGGGCGCGAAGGAGCTCCCGGGCTGCGCCGACGACAAGTTCGTCATCGCCTTCGCGCGCTTCGGGCAGCTGGGCATGGGCGGCGGAGGCATCGCGAACGTCGGCAAGCCCGACAAGTCGATCACCGTCCACGAGTTCGGCCACGCCTTCTCGCGGCTGCTCGACGAGTACGCGATCAACCCGGATCCGCCGGAGGGCCTGTGGGCGAAGACGCTCCTCGCGCCGAACGCCTACCCGAACCCCACGGAGCCGAAGCCCGACGAGGTCCCCTGGGCGCACATGCTCAAGAGGAAGGTGAAGGGCGTCGGCATCTACGAGGGCGGCGCCACCTTCCAGAAGGGGGTCTGGAAGCCCGCGCGCACCTGCGCGATGAACGTCGGCGGGAACCAGTTCTGCCCGGTCTGCCGCGAGCAGACGCTCCTCGTGATCTACGAGTACGTGAGCCCGATCGACGTCGCCACGCCCGACCCCGCGAAGGAGGTCGAGGCGCTCGCCGGCAGCGAGTCCGAGCTGGTCGTCCTCCCGATGCAGCCGCAGTCCCACAAGCTGAAGGCGAAGTGGTACGTCGCCTCCCTCGCGGTCACGACCGAGAGCGGCGCGCAGGCTGCGCCCGAGGAGGCGCCCGAGCAGGCCTGGCCCGCGGAGGACCAGGGGCCTGCCCCCGAGGCCCCCTACGGCTATCCCACCGGCATGGGCGCGAACCCCTACATGGGGCGCCGCGTCCAGATGCCGCGCGACGAGTACGACGAGCCCCCCGAAGGCAAATTGAGCCCGCTCGGCCAGAAGGCGCGGAAGCGGAAGGACGGGGCCTTCGAGTACGCCTTCCCCGTCGGGAAGCTGCCGGCCGGGGGCTACGTGATCACCGCCGAGGTCTGGGACGACACGGACTACGTCGTGAAGGACGAGAAGCACCTCCTCATGGAGCGAGTCTCGTGGCGTGTCCAGGTCGTCCTCCCCGCGAAGCCGGAAGGTCCCGCCCCCGCTTCCCCCAAGCGTTAAGCTAGGGCACCCATGGCAAAGGCCAAGAACGCGGGCGGCGCTGCCGCCAAGGCGCCGAAGGGCGAGATCGCCCTCCGGCCCGTCAACGAGCTCGACATCGAGGCCGTCTGCGCGATCGACGAGAAGCTCTCGGGGCAGGACCGCCCCGGCGAGTGGGAGCGGCGGATCTCCTACTACATCCGCCGCGACCCGGAGCTCTCGCTCGTCGCCCTCGAGGGCAAGAAGGTCGTCGGTTTCATGCTCGGCGAGGTCCGCGCCGGGGAGTTCGGGCTCGAGGAGCCCGCGGGCTGGATCGAGGTGCTCGGCGTCGACCCGGCCTGCCAGGGCCGGTCGGTCGGCCGGAAGCTCCTCGAGGGGATGCTCGAGGGGTTCAAGGCCCGCGGCGCCAAGGCCGTCCGCACGCTCGTCAACGAGACCGGGCAGAAGGAGCTGTTCGGGTTCTTCGAGGCGGGCGGGTTCGAACCGACACCGATCCGCACCCTGGAGCGCAAGGTCTGATGGAGAACGTCCGCAGTTCCACTCTT
>JAKLKT010000419.1:0-3305 GCA_023150495.1 Planctomycetota bacterium | reverse complement strand
GATGGAGAACGTCCGCAGTTCCACTCTTCCGAAGAAGTTCCACGACGCGGTCGTCCGCTGGGGACAGACGTTCCTGCCGGACTACCAGCTTCTCCTCGACAACTGGGAGAAGTTCTTCCCCCACGACAGGCGCCACGAGCTCTGCGCCTACCGCCAGATGGGGATGTGCGACGAGCTCGAGTGCGGCACGATGAAGGGGAAGCCGAAGTTCGGCCGCGCGGCCGAGATGACGCCGGAGCTCGCGGAC
This sequence comes from Planctomycetota bacterium, assembly GCA_023150495.1. Classification (GTDB taxonomy): domain Bacteria; phylum Planctomycetota; class PLA2; order PLA2; family PLA2; genus PLA2. Next base: position 3,058 of record JAKLKT010000419.1, on the reverse strand, counting down.
CACCTGCTGAAGGCGGTCAAGGCGCAGGCGTCGACCGAGCTCGGCTCGATCCAGCAGCACCAGCTCACGCTCGCGCGCGCGCCCGAGGAGGTGGACCAGTTCTGGGTGCTCAGGATGATGGCCGAAGAGCTCCGCCACGGCTACCAGATGTTCCACGTCCTCCTCGAGGACGACTGGGCCTCGGTCGGCGACACGAAGGGCGAGGACATGGTGGAGGAGATCCTCCAGATGCGAACGGGGTCGCACGTCCTCGGCGCGTTCAACGTGGACTTCGACTCCTTCGTCGACAACATCGTCTTCTGCGCGCTGATCGACCGCGTCGGCAAGTACCAGCTCGCGATGCAGAAGGTCTCGGCCTATAAGCCGATGGCGGAGTCCATGCCGCCGATGCTCCAGGAGGAGGCCTTCCACCTCGCGACCGGCGTCGTCCCGATCCGCCGCTGGGTGCAGAGCGCCGCGAAGGAGGAGGGCTACGTCGGGATGGACCACCTGCAGAAGGTGTTCAACAAGTGGTTCCCGCGCGGCCTCGACATGTTCGGCGACGAGCGCGGCGGCGGCAGCAACGTGAAGATGGGGCTGAAGCCGATGAACAACGCCGAGGCGGCGAAGCAGTACACCGAGGAGGTCCAGCAGCTCGTCTCGGACCTGAACCTCCGCTACCTGCGCGCGCGCTTCCCGAAGCTCTCGCGCGACGAGGCGCAGGAGCGGCTGAAGCGGATCGTCGAGAAGGGCGACACGGTCGAGGGCGTCGGGCCGGACAACCTGCTGCGGCTCCCCCACAACAGCTTCTTCCGCCGCCGCGGCATCTACGCGTACCAGATGATCGATGTCGACGGGAAGCCGATCGAGACGCTCGACGGTTTCAAGAGCCACCTGAAGAGCGTGCTGCCCGAGGCCTACGCGACCGCGCGCGACATGACGAAGTTCCATGAGCTCATGGGCAAGGTCGTGCACGGCGAGGTGAAGGCCGAGGACGCGGTGCACATCCTGCCGAACCTGTCGCGGGTCGGCGGCGTCTGCCCGTGCTCGCGCGCCGTCCGGTGGGTGATCGACGAGCCCGCGAAGTCGAACGGCCACTGATCCCGAAGCTCAGGGGGTCCGGGGGCGCTACGGCGGCGGCAGCCGGACCGCAGCGGACGGATCGCTCTCCGCGAGCGTCACGCGCGCCGACCTGCTGCCGTAGCGGAAGGTCAGGTCCACCGGCGCGTGATGGAGGTCCGGGATCTCGATCTCGCCCTTCGCGTCCGTGAGGAAGACGAGGTCCTGCACGCCGCCCTCCACGCGGAGGTAGGGGACCGGCGCATCGGACGCGATGTCCACGCGGGCGAAGGGCACCGGCCGCCCCGTGCTGTCGAGGAGCAGCGCGCGGGCCGTCCAGCCCGAGCCCTCGGAGAGGACGAACGTCCGCCACTCGCCATCGCGCAGCTCGACCTTCGCCTCCGACCAGAGGAAGTCCGGGTCGTCCACGCGCACGGCGTAGGATCCGGGCCTCAGGCCTTCGAACCGGACGCGTCCGCAGCCGTCGGTCGCGCCTGTCCATCCGCCGACGACGACATTGAGCCCCGCGCCCATGCGGCCGTCGCGAAGCCGTACGAGAACGTCGAGCGTCGCCGGGGAGAGCCGGCGATGCCTCGACGAGCGATAGCCGCTGCCACACCCGCCGCCGAGGCCGATGCTCGTAGACAGGGCCCGGGTCGACGCCACGGGAAGCCGCACGTCGACGGCCTGTCTCTCGCCGAAAGGGCCGAGGAGGACGCCCGCTGAGGCCTCGGATCGTTCCTTGCCCACGACGATCCAGTAGCGCTCGTCGAGAAGGTGCGGAACGCCGCGAACGCGGAGCCAGCCGTCCGCGTTGCTCGGCGACGACCGTGCCTGCGGGAGGGCGGCGCGGATGTCGATCTCCGGCTCTTCCGGGATCTCGGGCTCCGGCTCGTCCTCGGGTAGCGGGGCATCGAGCGCGACGATCCCAGGCGGGCCGCCGCCAAGGAGCGCCTCGACCACGCGCGCGCCCGCGACCGGCCGGCCGCCCGCGTCCACGACCCGCACTCGGATGTCCGCCTCGCGCCGGAGCGGCTCGATCACGCGCAGCCGTTCCGCCCGGCGCGAGACGCGCGCCTAGAGCTCGCGGAAAGTGGCCTCCGCGACGTACGGATCCGGCGCATCGACGTGGTACCCGACGATCGCCTCGGGCCCGCGCTCCGCGTCCGTCCACATCCTGTCGATCACGCTGCCGTTCTCGCCGTCGACGACGACCACCTCGACGTCCACGGCGTCGACCGGCGGAGGGTGCACGACGATGCCGATCGCGCCCGGTTGCCAGGCCGTCGCCTCCGGGACGTCTACGTCCTCGCCCGCCGCCTTGTCCGCGCCAGGCGATCCGGGCGGATCCTCCGGGTACTCCGCCGCGGTGCCGTGGGCCGTGCGGACGGATGCGCGGGCCGAGGCGGGCCCTTGGGCGGCCGCGGCCCACGCGACCGCAGCTGCCGCGAGCACGAACACCGGCAGGAGCACCCGCATGCCAATCCTTGAGAACGGCAGGCCGCGCGGGAGGTTCGACGCCCCTCTCCCCCGCGCCCCCTCACCCGGTAGCATGGGGCTATGGACTTTCTCGCTCGCCCCTGGCCCTGGTACGTGTCCGGGCCCCTGATCGGCCTGTTCGTGCCGGCGCTGCTGCTGCTCGGCGGCCGCGAGTTCGGCATCTCCGCCGCCTTCCGCCACATGTGCGCGGCCGCGCTCCCCGGCAAGGCGGAGTTCTTCCGCTACGACTGGCGGCGCGCGGGCCTCTGGAACCTCGCGTTCGTCCTCGGCATCGCGCTCGGCGGGCTCCTCTGCGCGTGGGACCGCGCGCCTGTGGCGATCTCGGCGGAGACGCACGCGGACCTCGCGGAGCTCGGCGTCTCCGACTTCTCCGGGTTCGCGCCGTTCGACCTCGGCTCGCTCGCGACGCTGCCGGGCCTCGTCTGCGTCGTCCTCGGCGGCTTCCTCGTCGGGTTCGGCGCGCGCTACGCGGGCGGCTGCACGTCCGGCCACGCGATCACCGGGCTCGCGTGCTTCGAGC
>JAKLKT010000418.1 GCA_023150495.1 Planctomycetota bacterium | reverse complement strand
GGAAGATCCTCCTCAACGGGTATCCCGCGAGCGAGGCCGCGCTGAACGACGGCGACGTCCTCGAGCTCGGCGACGGCGTGCGGCTCCGCGTCCGGTTCCCGAAGGACGCCGCGCAGCCGCCCTTCGGCCCGTCGCGCCTGTTCCACGGCCGCGCGGGCGCCGTGCTCACGTTCGTCTTCCTCGCGGTCGTCGTGGGCGGCGCCTACCTCGCGGCGCGCCCGCGCCCGCGCGACGAGGTCGCGGAGCGGCTCCTCGGCGAGCGCATGCGGCAGGACAGCCTCCGCGCGGCGCAGGAGCGGGCCCATCGCGACCGCCTCGCGACGCTTCATGACGAGATCCGGGATCTCGAGGACCGGATGGCGGAGAAGGGCGAGGTCGACTCGCGGATCGGCGAGGTGCGGCGCGCGATGCAGGAGATGGGCTCGACCGTCCTCGAGCGCGTCACGACGGAGATCGACGCCTCGCTCGAGCGGCGGCCCGAGCTCAAGGCATGGCAGGACGCCGTCCAGCGGATCGAGGAGCGCGACGCTGCGGCGGCGCGCATCATCGAGGCGCACTCCGGAAGCGTCTGCCTGATCCAGGGCGCCTACGGCTTCGCGCGGAAGGACGCGGAGGGGAAATGGCGGTTCCTCCGGGAAGCCGAGCCGGACCTCCTGAAGGACGTCCAGATCGAGGGCGACAAGGTCCCCCTGACGCTCGCCGGCAAGGGCCCGCTCTTCCTCGTCGAATACACGGGGACCGGCTTCGTGGCGGACGAGAAGGGGATCGTGCTCACGAACCGCCACATCGCGCAGCCCTGGTGGAAGAACGAGTCGGCGGAGCCGCTCATCGAGGACGGCTACCAGCCGCGCTTCGTGCACCTCCGCGCGTACTTCCCGGAGCGGAAGGCGCCCGTGGACTTCGATCTCGGGAAGATCCTCGTGTCGGCGGACGCGGACCTCGCGGCGCTGCGATTCGAGCCCTTCGACGGGATGCCGAACGCGCTGCCGCTCGCGCCGAAGGGCTCGATCGTCGCCGGCCAGAAGGTGCTCCTGCTCGGCTACCCGTCGGGGCTCGACGCGCTGCTCGCGCGCGGCGAGGAGGACCTCGCGGTGAAGGTGAGCGGCGGATCGGGCACGGATGCCGGCCGCCTGCTCGACGCGCTCGCTTCGAAGGGGCTCGTGCGGCCGCTGCCGACGCAGGGGCATGTCGGCGACGTGCTCGACGACAAGATCCTCTTCGACGCGCCGACCGCCGTCGGCGGGTCGGGCGGGCCGCTCGTCGACCTCGAGGGGCGCGTGGTGGCCGTGAACTACGGGATCCTGAAGGCGTTCTCCGGCGCGAACTTCGGGGTGCCCGTGAGCCGCGCCGAGGCCCTCCTCGCCCGCGCCCGCTCCAAGTAGGGCGGGGCGTCAGCCCCGGCACTTGGGCGCGTACTCGACGACGAGCCCCATGTGCCGCACGACGAAGTTCTCGGTCTCCTCGTAGAGGAACCACGTCGGCGCGCTCCGCCTGATGCAGCGCGCCTCCTCCGTGTAGCCGGGCTTCAGGTGCGCGAGCAGTCGCTCCCTCAGGTTCCCCTTGCCGACGAAGACGCACCCTTCGTCGCTGAAGAGGCCGTAGACGCCGCGCTTCCCCTCCGGGACGCGGGCGATCTCGTCCGGTGTGAGCGGGCGGCGGGGCTGGTCGGGGAAGGGCACGTACATATCCTAGGGATCAGGAACGACTTACGTCGAGCCTTGCCGCCGCCGATACACCTGATATCTTTCTATCCGGATCAAAGGATGAAGCTGGCGGACCAGACCGACCTCGTGCGGCTCTTCGCCGACCCCACGCGGGTGAGGCTGCTCCACCTCCTCGAGCGCGAGGAGCTGACCGTCGCCGAGCTGACCCACGTCACGCGCGTCGCGCAGTCGCGGGTCTCGACGCACCTCGCGAAGCTCCGGGAGGCGGGGCTCGTCCGCGACCGCCGCGCGGGGAGCAAGAGCTTCCACGCGCTCCGGAACGGCGACATGCCGGCGGAGGCGCGCGCCCTCTGGGAGCTGCTCAGGGCCGACGCGAAGGACCCGCTCCTCGCGCTCGACCGGCAGCGGCTCGAGGCGCTCCTCCGCGAGCGCGGCGGGGCGTGGGCGGACGCGGTCGCGGGGCAGATGGAACGCCACTACTCGCCCGGCCGCACGTGGGAGGCGGCGCTGCGCGGGCTCCTCGGCCTCGCGCGGCTCGGCCGGGTGCTCGACGTGGCCTCGGGCGACTGCGCGATCTCCGAGCTGATCGCGCCGCGCGCGGAGTCCGTCACCTGCCTCGACGCGAGCGCGACCGTCCTCGCGGCCGGCAAGCGGCGGCTCGTGCATCTCACCTTCTGCCGCGGCGACATGCACGATCTCCCCTTCGCCGACGCGAGCTTCGACCACCTGCTCCTCCTCGCGTGCCTCGACTACGCGACGCGCCCGGCGGCCGTCGCGGCCGAGGCGGGCCGCGTGCTCGCGCCGGGCGGCAGCCTCGTCGCGGTGACCCTCCGGCGCCACAGGCACAGGGAGGAGGCGGCGCGGTACGGCCACGTGCAGATGGGCTTCGAGCCCGCGGACCTCCGCCGGATGTTCGCGGGGCTCTCGATCGACCTCTGCGAGGTCACGTCGGTCGAGCGGAGGCCGCCGCACTTCGAGATCCTGACCCTCCACGCGCGAAAACCCGGTCCCCCGGAGCCCCCCCGATGAGCCTCGAGGAGCTCCTCCGCAGGCGCGTCCTCGTCCTCGACGGGGCGATGGGCACCGAGATCCAGGCGCGGAACCTCTCCGCGAGGGACTTCGGCGGCCCCGAGTACGAGGGGTGCAACGAGCACCTGAACCTCACGCGCCCCGACGTGATCGGCTCGATCCACGAGGGGTACCTCGAGGCGGGCGCGGACATCGTCGAGACGAACACCTTCGGCTCGACGCCGCTCGTCCTCGCCGAGTACGGGCTCGCGGAACGCGCGCGAGAGATCACGCTCGCCGGCGCGCGGCTCGCGCGGAGGCTCGCCGACGCGCACGCGACGCCCTCGAAGCCGCGCTTCGTCGCGGGCTCGATGGGCCCGACGACGAAGGCGATCTCCGTGACCGGCGGCGTCACGTTCGAGGAGCTCGTCGCGACCTTCGCGGCACAGGCGCAGGCGCTCGTCGAGGGCGGCGTCGACTACCTGCTCATCGAGACCGCGCAGGACACGAGGAACATCAAGGCGGCGCTCCTGGGGGCGAGGGAGGGGAGCGCGAGGGCAGCGCGCGAGGTCCCGGTCGCCGTCAGCGGCACGATCGAGGCGACCGGCACGATGCTCGCCGGCCAGACCGCCGACGCGCTCGCCGT
>JAKLKT010000417.1 GCA_023150495.1 Planctomycetota bacterium | reverse complement strand
GAGAACGCTCGCGACCGGAAGGAACCGCGCCGCGCGGCCGTCGAGCCACCGCCGCGTGGAGGCGGCGTGGAGCGGCTCGTGGCTCGCGACGGCGTCCTCCGCGACGAGCACGGCGAACCCGCGCTGGTAGGCGTCGAGGACCGTCGCCCGCACGCAGCCGTGCAGGTGGACGCCGGCGACGACGAGGGTGTCCGCGCCCGCGGCGCGGAGGGCCTCCTCGAGCGCGGGCGAGCCGAACCCGCTGAAGAAGGTCTTGTCGATCGTGCGCTCGCCCGCGGCGGGCGCGAGCGCCGGGGGCGGGGCATGGCCCTCGGTCCCGTCGACGCACGAACGGACGCCCTCGCGCTCCCAGTGGGGCATCGGCCTCGCGCCGGGCGCGATCGTCGTCCGCACGTGGACGACCGGGATCCCGCGGGCGCGGCATCCGCGGAGGAGGGCCGCGGCCCGGTCGATGACGTCGCTTGCGGCCGGCTCAAGCCCCGGCGAGCGCAGGAAGTCGTTCTGCAGGTCGACGAGGAGGAGCGCGGGCCTCATCGGACGAGCACGGCGCCCTTGCGGTCCGCGGCGAGCCGCGCGACGGAATCGGCGATCCGCTCCCCCATCTCGGGCGTGCCGACGACCGTCGAGCCCGGCGCCGCCACGTCGAACGTCCGGAAGCCGCGGCGCCAGACGTCCTCGACCGCCGCCTCGAGGAGCGATGCCGCCTCGTCCAGGCGGAGGCTCTCGCGAAGGAGCATGGCGAGCGACAGCGCCTGCGCCACGGGGTTCGCGCGACCCGTCCCGGCGAGGTCCTTCGCCGCGCCGTGGTTCGTCTGGTAGACGGCCGCCCCGGCCGGCGAGAAGTTGCCCGAGAACGAGACGCCGCGGGAGCCGAGAAGCACCGCGCCGAGGTCGTTCAGGATGTCGCCGAGCATGTTCGGCGCGACGATCACGTCGAACTCCTGCGCGTGCTGGATCAGGCGGTAGGCCGCGTAGTCCACGTCGAGGTTGCTCGCCTCGACGCCCGTCGCCCGCGCCGCATCCGCCGCGCAGTCGCACCAGAGGCGGCTCACGGAGGGGATGCCTCCCGGCTTCCCGATGACCGCCATCCGGCGCCGCCGCGTCGCGGCGAGCCGCGCGCCCACGGCGAGGATGCGGCGCACGTCGCGCTCGGAATAGGAGAACGAGTGCTCGGCGGTACGTCCGGCGGGCGTCGACCGCTCGCCCCACTGCCCCTGGTAGATGCCCCCCGCGTTGTCGCGCACCACGACGATGTCCGTCCCCTCGATCGCCTCCCTCTTCAGGCGCGACGCGGCGAAGAGCGCCGGCGACGGGCGGAGCGGGCTCAGCTTGCAGAAGAGGTCGAACCGCCGGCGCAGGTCGTAGACGAATCGGCCGCCGAACGGGCCGGACAGCACCGGCCCGCCCTCCGAGAAGGTCGCGCCGCAGAAGTCCGCCGCCGCGTCGAAGCCGCGGTCGCTCGGCCCCATCCGCGCCTCCACCTTCGGCGATCCGGCGGATTCGAGCGCGCCGAGGAGCCGCAGCGACACGGCGACGACCTCGGGACCGACGCCCTCGCCCTCGAGCACGCCGAGGATCCGTGCCGGGGGCCCGGGGGCCGGGGATGAGGGGATGGATTCCGTGAGTCGCGACACGCCGGCGCCCGGGCCGCGAATGCTAGCCGGGCCGCGTTTCCCCGGTCAAGCGCTCTTGGACGCGGCGGCTTCCGGCACGGTATAACCCCACCGCCGTGGGGAATCCCATCCGCCTGGGCAAGGAACTCGATGCGCTCGTGCAGGGGCTCCGGGCGCCGCTGGTCCGGGCCGAGGCCGTGTCCCGGCACGGCGCCATCCGGGAGACCCGGGAGACGTTCCGCCTCGACCTCGCGGACGGCACCGTCCTCAAGGGGCGCCGCCTCAGGACGGCCGCGCTGGCCGCGCGGGTCGAGGCGTTCGCGGAGCGGCTCGACCCCTCGCGGTTCACCCGCATCCTCGCGCGCCGGGGCGCCGCGCTGCTCGAGGAGTGGGTGCCCGGGGAGGCGCTCGACCGCGAGCCGGAGGATCCCCGGCACGTGCGCTGGGCGGGCGACACGCTGGGGCGCCTCCACCGGCTCCCGACCCCGCGCGGACGGGGAGCGTGGTGGCTCCGCGCGCGGCGCGCGCTCCTCTCGCGGCACCTCCTGCGCCTCGCGGACGGCGGCGCTCTCGGGCGGAAGGACGCCGCCTCCCTCCGCGACCTCGCGCTCTCGGACGCGCCGGCGACGACCGATCTGGGCGTCGTCCACCGGGACATCTGCCCCGAGAACATCGTGCTCGCCCCGGACGGCCGGCTCCGTTGCGTCGACAACGTCACCGCGCGCGCCGGCGCCCCCGACGAGGACCTCGCGCGGACCTGCTACCGGTGGCCGCTCGAGGGGCGCGTGCTCGACGTGTTCCTCGAGGCCTACCGGCCGCATCGCGACCCAGGCGCGTTCCTGCGGCACCGCCGCTTCTGGATGATCGCGGCGCTGTCGCACGCGAGCTGGATCCGGCACTCCCGCGGCTACGCGCGCGCCGACGTGCCCTTGCGCCGGCTCCTCGCCGAGCTGGCCGACGTGCCATGCTGCGCCTCGCTTACGGCCGCCTCGTGATCGCGGTCGAGGGGCACGAGGCGCCCCTCGCGTGGCTGCGCGAGTTCCTCGGCGCGCCGTTCGAGGGCGCGGCCCCCCACGCCCCCCCCGATCACACCCTTCGGCTGGCGTACGCGGAGCCCCCGCCCGTCACCGGCGAGGAGGTCGAGGTCTTCTCCCTCGACGGCGACTTCGTCCGGCTCCCGTCGCGCCGCGGGAGCGACGGCGCGCTGATCCTCCGCGACGACGCGCAGCAGGTCGGCTACGAGATCCGCGCGGACTCCACGGCGATCCTCGCGCCCGCGGACGGCCCGGCGCTGCGGCTCGCGATGCTGCGCGTGGTCCGCGAGATCGCCACGGCGCACGCGCTCGGGCTCGGCCACCTGCACCTGCACGCCGCCGCGGTCGACGCGCGGGGCCCGGTGGTCGCGCTCGCCGGCCCGCGGCGCTCCGGGAAGACCACGCTCCTGCTGCACGCGCTGCTCTCGGGCGGCGTTCGCTACGTCACGAACGACCGCCTCCTCGTGGACCTCGGCGCGGACCCGCCGCTCGCCCGCGGCATGCCGGCGATCGTGACGCTCCGGGAGGAGACGCTCGCGCGCTTCCCGGACTTCGCGGCGCGCCTCGCGGCCAGCGCCTACTCCCGCGAGCGCACGCTGGCGGAGGCCGCGCGCGCCAGGGGCGCCCGCTCCAACCTCTCCCCCGCGCAGCTCCGCGCGCTCACGGGCGTCGCGGAGACGGG
>JAKLKT010000416.1 GCA_023150495.1 Planctomycetota bacterium | reverse complement strand
CCGTCCGCCCCGCCGCAGCCGCTCTCCTACGTGGCGGGCCTCGCGGAGCGGTTCCGCCGCGAGCGCGTGGCGTTCCATGGCTGGCCGGTCCGGGACGCGCTGCCGAGGCCCGAGCGGTGCTACGAGGCCGCGTTCCTGCGGGAGGACGTCGCGTCCGACGGCTGGTCGTACGAGCTCCTCGTGGACGTGGATAACCCGCGGCTCCTCTGGGTGCGGCGGACGGGCACGATCGTCGGCGGCATCGTCTCGTACCTCGGGCCGGCGTGGATCGTGGACGACTCGGGGCCGCTCGTGCTCCGGGTGGGGGAGCGCTGATCAGCGCTTCGCGAAGTGCGCGAGGTAGCGCTCGCGCGTCGCGGCGACGTCCTCGTCGCGGAACGGGGTCGGGCGGAGGTCGATACCGGAGATCGTCGCGTAGGCGTCGATCGCGTAGCCGGGGTCCCGCGGCGTCCCGTCGGGCTCGGTCCGGAGGAACGCCAGGGTGCCGCGACCCACGCTACTGCTGTGAACGGGCGAGCGGCAACGTGGCCCAAGTGCGCCAGCGGTGGCGCACTTCACCTGCCGTAACCACCTGTCACCTAGCGAGTTGCGTCGACCAGGCAGGTCAACCGTTGACCTGCGGCGGAGAGGACCTTCTCGGGGGCGACGCGCATCCAGTCGGCGAGGACGGTCGCGTAGACGCTCCGGAAGTCGACCTGCATCTTCAGGTCGCCGTTGTCGTCGAGGTCCGTGAGGCTCGGCTGCCCGCCGTAGAGCCCGCCCTTTACGCTCTCGCCGAGGAGCAGCATCGGGCCCGCCACGCCATGGTCCGTGCCCGCCGACGCGTTCTCGTCCACGCGCCGGCCGAACTCCGAGAACGACACCACGAGCACGCGGTTCAGGTGCCCCTGCGCCTTCAGGTCGGCGTGGAACGCGCCGAGCGCGCCGTCGAGCTCGCGCATCAGGTTCCCGTACCGGTTCTGCTGCGCGTTGTGCGTGTCGAAGCCGCCGAAGCTCACGTAGTACACCCGCGTCGGCAGCCCGCCGTGGATGAGCGCCGCCACGGTCCGCAGGTCGCCCGCGAGCTGGCCGCGCGGGTACTCCGCCTTCGGGCTGTAGCCCGCCGCCGCCGCGCGGATCCTCGCCGACGACGCGCGCGCGTCCACCGCCACGCGGTGGAGCCACCGGATCTGCTCGTTCGCGCCGCCCTCCTCGTTGAGCACCTCGAACTCGTCCTTGTCGCCCGCGGCGCCCGCCCAGCGGTAGCTCTCGGGCGTCTCGAACGAGACCGGCTTATGCACCTTCGCCTCGAGCGCGTAGGGCGCCGATTTCCCGATGTTCACGACGAGATTCGGGTCCTTCGCGTCCGGGCAGGAGGCATCGACCGCGCGCCCGATCCAGCCCGTCGGCGACGCGCGCCCGCGCAGGTCGCCCGTGTGCCAGATGTCCATCGACTCGAAGTGCGAGCGGTTCGGGTTCGGGTAGGAGACCCCGCGCACGATCGCGAGCTTCCCGCCGCCGAAGAGCGCGTGCGTCGCCTTGAGCTCCGGGTGGAGCCCGACGCCCTCGCCGAGCTTCAGCGGGTCCTTCACGAAGGTCGTTCTCCGCGCGCGGCCGTAGGCCGGGTCCTCGAACGGCACCACCATCGAGAGCCCGTCGTTCCCGCCCGAGAGCTGGAGCACGACGAGGATCCGGTCGCCCTGGCCGGGCTCCCCCGCGAAGACGCGCGACGAGAGGCTCAGGAAGTGGGGGGCGGTCGCCGCGAGCGACACGCCGGCGAGGCCCTTCGAGAGGAACGAGCGGCGGCTGATCGGGTCCATGGTCTTCACCTCGGGTACGGTGCCAGGCTCCGCACCGCTAGTAATCTCGACCTCGTCCGAAACCGCATGATGTCGGGGTTCTCGGGGTCGCGTCATCAGGTTGTTAGTGGATTGGTGCCTGGCACCGTATCGCTAATGAATCTGGAACTCGGGCGTGGAGACGAGGAGGCGGAGCATGCCGTGCAGCCTCGCCTTCGCGTCGGGACGCGAGAGGTCGAGGCCATCGAGGTACCCGACGAGCGTCTTCCGCAGCTCCGCCGGGGCGGGCACCGCGAGGAGCGCGGCCGCGTAGAAGTCGACGATCTCCTGGGGGGTCGAGAGCCCGCGCTCCCGCACCTCCCCGAGCACGTCGTAGACCGGCGCGAGCCCCTCGCCGCGACGCCGCGCGCCGCGCCCGCGGCGGGGGGCCTCGTCCTCGTCCATCTCCATCCCTTCCCCGGGCCCCATCCCTTCGCCCTCCATCTCCTCCCCGTTCGGGTCGACGCGGCGCCCGCGCTGGAGCGCGCGCAGCCCGCGCGCGGCGGGGCCCGTGGCCCCCTCGAGCAGGCGAGCGCGGTCCTCTTGCATGCCGACGATCGCGCTCGCGACGTTGTAGCGCGCGAGGAGGAGCGAGGTCGTGATCCAGTCCGTGCCGCCGGGCCAGCCCTTCACGTTCGGCGGGTCCATGAGCGACTGGCCGAGCGACTGCGCGGCGAAGGCGAGCCCGAACGCGCCGTCGGAATCGAGGCCCGTGCCGCGGTAGATGCCGACGATCAGCTCGACCGGGCTCTTGATCCGCTGCCCGTCGGTCGCGAAGAACGCGCGCGAGCGGAAGAGCTGCCGCAGGGCGGGAAGGACCTGCCAGTCGCTCTCGCGGAGCGTCTTCGCGAGCCCGTCGACGACCGCGGGGTCGGGTTCGCCGGCGCCGAAGAACGCCCAGAGCCGCCCCGCGAGGTAGCGCGGGGCCGCCGGCTGCTCGAGGATGATGTCGAGCATCTCGTCGCCGCCGAAGCGGCCGCGCCGGCCGAGGAACCCCTTCTCGCCCGCGTCGTGCGAGCGCTGCTCGAACGAGAACCGGTTTCCCTCGAAGGTCCAGCCCGTGAGCCCGCGCGCGAGCTCCTTGATGTCCTCCTCGGTGTAGTTGCCGACGCCGAGCGTGAAGAGCTCCATGACCTCGCGCGCGTAGTTCTCGTTCGGGTGCTCCTTGCGGTTCCTGTTGTTGTCGAGGTACTCGAGCATCGCCGGGTCCTTCGAGATCTCGTGGAGCAGCGCGCGGAAGCTCCCCGCGGCATGGCGCCGGAAGAGCGTGTTTTGTACGTACATATGGTACGAGTTCCGCACGTCGCGGTAGCCCGACGTGAAGTGGCCGTGCCAGAAGAGCACCATGCGCTCGCGGAGCGGCCACCTCGTGCGGATCATCGTCTGCATCCACCACTCGCGGACGCGCGCGAGCTGCATCGCGTCCTGCTGGCGGTGCTCGCGCTGCACCTGCTGCCGCTCCTCGGGCGAGCCGGCGCCCATCATCATCTCGCGGCCGGGCTGGGTCGTGAGCGTGATGCCCGGCCCCGGCACCTCGACTT
>JAKLKT010000415.1 GCA_023150495.1 Planctomycetota bacterium | reverse complement strand
GTCGACGACCCGCACGAGCTGGTAGGGCGACTCCCGGAACGCGACGAGCCTCGCGCCCTCGGGCGGGAGCGCGTCCCACGGCGGCCGGAGGCCCATCGGCGCGAGCGCGAGCGGCAGGAGGACCCCGGCCGCCGCGCCCCGGCGCCGCGCGGCGAGAAGGCCAAGGGCGCCGAGCAGCACGAGGACGCACGAGGCGACGGTGATCGTCGCGCGCACCCCCCACCAGTCGATGAAGAGGAAGGTCGTCGCGTAGATGCCCGTGATCGAGCCCAGGGTGCCGACCGCGAAGATGACGCCCGCGGCCCGCCCCACCGGCCACTCGGACGACGCGCGCTGGACGAGCAGCGGCGTCGCCATCCCGAGGGCCATGAGCGGCGGGCCGAAGAGGAAGAGGCTCGCCGCGAGCGACTCGGCCACGAACGCCCGGATGGCGGTGTCCTGGGTGTACTCCTCCGGCCCCGCGAGCCAGCCGCACACCGCGGGCCCCGCCCAGCCGACGACGAGGCCGTACGTGCCCGCGAACGCGAGGACGAGCGCGAGGGGCACGAGCGTGGTCGTCCGGTCCGCGAGCCGCCCCCCCGCCGCGTACCCGAGCGAGAGCGCGAAGAGGATCACGCCGATCACGTTCGCCCAGACGTAGATCGTCTGGCCGAACCAGCCGCGGAAGAGGCCCGGCGCCGCGAACTCGTACACCGTGACGGCCGCGCCGGTGACGAACGCGAGCGCGGGAAACCCGGCGCGTCTCACGGGCCCAGCTTCACCGCGGCAGCGCGGGACCGGGACCGCAGGGTCTTCCGTGCATCCGCGTCACCGGGGCCATTCCGTGCTCAGCGGCCGGCGGCCTTCTTCTCCGCGTCGGCGTCGGCGGGCGTGCCCTCGGCGGGCTTCGCCTCGTCCGCGGGCTTCCCCTCCCCCGGAGCCCCCTCCGCCGGCTTCTCCTCGGGCGCCACGAACTGCGGCTTCAGCGGGAAGGTGATGTCGACCGTGCCGAGCATCGGCAGCATGAAGAACCGGCCCGGCAGCACGTTGTCGAAGAAGAACGTCCAGTCGCGCTCGAACTTCCTCGCCTCGACCGGCGGGGTCGTCGGCGCGCCGTTGACCGTGATCGTGACCGGCAGGTCGAGGTTGATCAGCGGGTCGCTGAGCGCGAGCTTCAGGCCCTCCGCCTCGGTGATCTCGAGATCGATCCGGTTCACATCCTGCCCGTTCGCGTTCTCGCGGCGCACCTTGAAGACGACCCGGCCCGCCTTCTCGGCGAGGGGCGCCTTCCTCGCTGCCGCGTTGACGTCGAAGTTGAGGTTGGCGTCGAGGCCGAGCAGCGGGAAGGGCTGGATCTGCTCCGCCTGGGCGAACCGCCACGTGAAGGTGTCGCGCACCTTGGGGCGCACGTGGGTCGAGAGGAACGCCTTGACCTGATCCTCGCCGCCGCGCAGCGCCTCGTCCACGTCGCGCTTCGCCTGGATCACCACGAGGTTCTCGGGCTTGCCCGCGGCCTTGTAGGCCGCCTCCAGCGCGGCGGCCGTGGGCTTGCCGACCAGGTCCCAGTTCGCGGCGTCGGCGATGTAGAGGAACGGGATGCCGTTCAGGTTCTCGAGCAGGAAGAAGTCCTCCGGCGCGAGGAGCGGGTCCTTCCGGTCGTCGACCCGGTCGCGGAGGATGATGCCCGCGAAGACGAGCGACTGCTCGCACGCGACGCGGACCGCCTTCCCGTGAACCTCGAGGAAGATGCGGTCCCAGTCGCCGCGGTACTCGGTGAGCGCCTCGATGAGCGTGCGGTAGAGCGCCTGGAGGTCCTCGAAGTGGTTCGCGGTGAACTGGAAGCCGTCGGGGTTCGTGGTCGGCGCGACGACGAGCACGTCGTTCGACGCCGGCGTCTTGAGCCAGTTGTTGTGGACCACGTAGCGGCTGCGCTCCTCGAACGGCGCGCTCCGGAACGCGGGGTGGCGCGGGTTGATCACGCGGCCATGGAGGCTCACGACGACCGGGACCCTGCTCTTCTTCGGGTCGTACGTCGGCGGCACGAGGATCGCGTATTCGTGCCGCTTCATCCCCTTCGCGTCCCCCACCTTCACGTACTCGAGCGAGCCCTTCCGGAACTTCGTCTCGAGGTAGGCGACCCGGGCCCGGTCGAGCATGTCGATCACGACATCCGGGTGGGCGCGCAGGTCGACGCCCAAGGCCTCTTGCGTGGTGGCCAGCCACTTGAGGAACTCCTCCTGCCCCTCCGCCTGCGCCCGCGCGAGGGCGGGCTTGCTGCTCTTCTTCTGCTCCGCCTCGTTCTTGAAGTACTTGTCGAGGGCCTTGTTGCCCTTCTCGATCTCCTTCTTCCTGGCCGGATCCTGGAGGAGCTGGTCCAAGGTGGGGTCGGCGCCGAACGCCGTGCCGGCGAGGGCAACAGGGAAAAGCAGGGCCAGAATCCGTCTTCTCATCGGGGACTCCCGGGGAGGCGTCATGCCGATTGTCGCACAGCTTTGCCGCCCCATCTATCCTCCGAATCCCCGGGGGGCCCAGAGGAGCCGGTCGGAGAACCACTGCCAGCGGACCTCCGGCCCCTTGACGGCCCGGGCCGCCTCGAGACCGCGGCGCGCGTACTCGCGCGCGGCAACCGTGTCGCCGCGCTCCCATGCGTCGGTGAAGAGGTTCTCGAGCGCGTCGAGGTTGCCGGGCTCCGCCGCGAGCACCTGCTCCCAGCACGCGCGGGCGCGCGCGCGGTCGCCGAGGCCGTCGAGGAGGATGCCGTAGTCCGTGAGCGCCGTCGGGTCGTCGGGCGAGACCTCGAGCATCGCCTCGTACGCGGCCCGCGCCTCGTCGTAGCGGCCGAGGCGCCGTGCGGCCATCGCGAAGTCGACCGCGGCGGCGGCGTCGGAGGGGTCGCGCGAGTGGAGGTCCTTCATCACGTCGTAGACGCCCTGCACGTTCCCGTTCACCCACCAGTAGCCCGCGACGTAGCGGAGGCGATCCCACGCGCCGCGGTTGAGGGGGTCGGCGTCGAGGACCTCGCGGGAGAGCCGCGTCGCCACGTCGAGCATGGCCCGGTCCTGCATCCGGTAGCCGTGCTGGACCAGCGCGAAGCCGAGCCGGTCCTTCGCCGGGACGGATTCGGGCCGCTTCGCGAGGAAGAGCCGCAGGTCCTCGATCGCCTCCGGGAACATCGAGAGCTCCGCCCGCGCGAACCCGCGGTAGTAGCGGGCGTTGAGGTCGTCCGGGGCCCCGGCGAGCCGCGCGTCGAGCCACGCGAGGAGCCGCCCGCCGCGGCCGGCGGCGAACGCCGCCGTGTAGGCCGCCTCGAGGTTCCCGTCCGCGAGCGCGGACTCGAGCGCCCGGGCGTAGGCCTCGCGCGCCTCGTCGGCGCGGCCGAG
>JAKLKT010000414.1 GCA_023150495.1 Planctomycetota bacterium | reverse complement strand
GGAGCGGGAAGAGGTAGGTCCCTTCGAGCACCTCCGTCGAGTGGTTGACGAAGACCTGCTCGACCGTGACCGACGCGGCGCGGTCGCGGATCGCCGCCGTGACGCGGTGCTCCCTCATGCGCACCGGCGGCAGCGGCCCCTCCGCGGCCGTCTCCACCACGATCCCGTTCGCGAACGCGGACGACGCGAGAAGGCACACGAGGAACGCGCGCATGGGCACCTCCCGTGGAAGGGGGAGCAAACGGCCGGCCGAAGCCGGAGCGGCCGGATTCGCGCGCGAGCGGCTTACCGCGCCGTAACAGCCGCCACGGCGACGGAACATCGGGGGGGGTCCGGGGGCCGTAGAATCGGATCCCGTGCGCCCGGTCGTGCCCGCCCTCTGCGCGATCTGCCTCGCGCGATGCGGCGACGATGAGGCGCCCGGCCCGCGGATGGACGGCCTCTCGCGCGAGACGCTCCGCACGTGGCAGGACAAGGAGCACCACCTCGGCCGCGCGGGAGTGCGGCGCGCGACGTGCACGCTCGAGATCGCGATCGCGGGGCCCGAAGGCGTCCCCCGCACGACCAGGGGCGCCCTGCTCTGGGATGGCCGGAGCGCGCGGACCAGGTGGGACGACGAGGAGCTCGTCGGCGCGGCGGACTACGACGTGAACGACTGGTGCGAGTCCTGGTTCGGGTCGTGGTGGAACGCGCCGCACCTCCGGGACGTGAGGCTCTGGGCCAAGCGGAACGCCGATGGCGGCGTGACGATCGAGTTCACGGACGCCGACGACGAGCCGTATTCCCTCCGGTTCGACTCGAACAACGTCCTCGCCGAGGCGGCGTGGGGAACCGGGACGCACCGCAGGACGGAGCGGTACACGCACGGCCGCCGCGGCGGACGGTGGGTGCTCGAGAAGAGCGAGACGCGCGAGGCCGACGGCACCCTCGTGTGCAGGGCGGAGATCCGGCACGAGACCGTGGCCGGGCGCCTCGTCCCGGCTTCGATGCGCATCACCCATGCGTGCGCGACCGGCGACGCGACCGGGGGGGAGGTCTCGGAGCTCCGCTTCACCGACTGGAAGCTCGACGACGACGCGAAGTGACCGCCCGTGACGCGGGGGGCCTCCCCCGGAACCCCCTCCCTTACCCGGCCCGCCTTCGCGCGGCGCTTCGGCGCGGCAGGCTATAATCGGCGCCCCTTTCACAATGGAGATCACGGGCGACTTCGACGGGTCCACCATCCGCGCGGGCGTCGTCGTCGCGCGCTGGAACGCCGTCATCACCGACCGCCTCGAGGCGGGCGCGCTCGACGCCCTCCGCCGCCACGGCGTCCCCGACAACCGGATCACGGTCGTCCGCGTGCCCGGCGCCTTCGAGGTGCCCTCCGCCGCCCGCCTCCTCCTCGCCCACGGGAAGGCGGACGGCGTCGTCGGCATCGCCTGCGTCATCCGCGGCGAGACCTCGCACTACGACTACATCTGCGACGCCGCGATCGGCGGCCTCGCCGCGATCGGCCGCGAGACCGGCGCCCCCGTCACCTGCGGCGTGGTCACCGCGGAGAGCCTCGAGCAGGCGCTCCAGCGCGCCGGCGGCAAGCACGGCAACAAGGGGTTCGAGGCGGCGACCGCGCTCCTCGAGTGCCACTCGCTCGCGCGGAGGATCGGCGGGTGAGGAAGCGCACGCGCGGCCGCGAGCTCGCACTCCAGCTCCTCTACATGGTCGATGCGCGCGGCGACGAGGCGCTCCTGGGCGTCGACGACTTCCTCAAGGACGAGGCCCCCGACGAGGCGGAGGCGCACGAGTTCGCGCGGCAGCTCCTCTCGGGCACGCTCGACAACCAGGAGGAGATCGACAAGGCGATCTCCGGCGCGGCGCAGAACTGGCACCTCCGGCGGATGGCGATCGTCGACAGGAACATCCTCCGCATGGCGGTCTACGAGATGCTCTTCCTGAAGGACATCCCGGCGAAGGTCTCGATCAACGAGGCGATCGAGATGGGGAAGCGCTTCTCGACCCAGCAGTCGGGCGCCTTCATCAACGGCATCCTCGACCGCATCCGCCGCGAGCGGAACCTGTGACAGGGGGGGCTCCGGGGGCCATGGGACTTCTTGACCGCCTGAAGGAGGGGCTCCGGAAGACGCGCGACGCGCTCGGCGGCGCGCTCGTGCGCATCGTCAAGGGGAGAAAGCTCGACGAGGATCTGCTCGAGGAGATCGAGGAAGCGCTCCTCCGCGCCGACGTCGGCGTCGCCACGAGCGCGCGACTCGTCGACGAGCTGCGCGAGGCGGGGAAGCGCGGCGAGGTGCGCGAGGGCGAGCAGGTGCTCCCGTTCCTCAAGAAGCGCCTCGCGGAGCGCCTCGCGGCGGGGAGGATCGCCTACGCCGCGGAGAAGCCGACCGTGATCCTCATCGTCGGCGTCAACGGCTCGGGCAAGACGACGTCGATCGCGAAGCTCGCGGGGTGGCTCCAGGGGCAGGGGAAGAAGGTCGTCCTCGGCGCCGGCGACACGTTCCGGGCCGCGGCCGTCCAGCAGCTCACGGTCTGGAGCAATAGGCTCGGCATCGAGATCGTCAAACAGGACACGGGCAGCGACCCCGCGGCCGTCGCGTTCGACGCGGCGGATGCCGCGGTCTCCCGCGGGGCGGACGCGCTGATCGTGGACACGGCGGGCCGTTTGCACACCCAGGAGCACCTGATGCGCGAGCTGGAGAAGATCCGGCGCGTGCTCGGCAAGCGCATCCCCGGCGCGCCGCACGAGACGCTCCTCGTGCTCGACGCGACGACGGGCCAGAACGCGGTCCAGCAGGCGCGCCGCTTCCACGAGGCGACGCCCGTCACCGGGATCATCCTCGCGAAGCTCGACGGCACCGCGCGCGGCGGCGCCGTGCTCTCGATCAAGGACGAGCTCGACCTCCCCGTGAAGTTCGTCGGCGTGGGCGAGAAGATCGGGGACATCGAGGTCTTCGACCCGGTCGCGTACGTCGAAGCGCTGTTTTCGTGAGGGGGCTCCGGGGGCCGTGACCCGCTGGGCCTTCCTCCTGTTGCCCGTCGCGGGGATCCTCGCGGTCGACCCCTCGGGCGGCCTCGACGGGTTCGCGCCGAAGACGTTCGTCCTCGGCGTCATGGCCTTCGCGTGCGTCGCGTGCTCGCTCGAGGCGCGGCGGATCGCTTGGTCCAAGGTCTCGCTCGCGCTCTGGGCGTTCGTCCTCGTCCGCGGGGTCATGCTCCTCCGGTCCCCCGTGCCCCCCCATTCCCTCCGCGCGTGGCTGCTGCTCGTGGCACTCGCCCTCGCGCACCACGCGGCGTGCGCGGCGGTCCCGCGCGGGTTCCTCCGGAGCCGGGCGCCGCTCGTGCTCGGCGGCCTCGGCGCTGCGCTCGGCCTCCACGCGCTCTTCCAGCG
>JAKLKT010000413.1 GCA_023150495.1 Planctomycetota bacterium | reverse complement strand
GCGGCTCCTGCTCGACCTCTCGCGCGCGCTCGCCGAGGGCTGGGAGGCGACGGTGCCGGTCGTCGACGCCGCCCGCGCGGTGCTGACGGGACGGCACGAGAAGGCGATGCGCGCGGGCACGAACCTCGCGCACCTCGACGCCGAGGGGCTCCATCGGCTGCGGATCCGCCTGAAACAGCTGCGGTACGCGGTCGAGTTCTTCATCGGCATCTTCCCGGGGAAGGCGCCGCGCAGGTACGCGGCGGCGCTCTCGGACATCCAGGACTGCCTCGGCATCCTCCAGGACGTCGCGGTGACGGAGCCGCTCCTCGACCCGCTCGCGAAGGGCGATGACAAGGACACGCTGCTGCACGCGACGGGCCTCGTGTACGGCTGGCAGGCCGCGGCCGCGAGCCGCGCGAGAGCACGCCTCGAACGCCGCTTCAAGCGCTTCTCCGCCCGCCGGTGTTTTTGGGCATCCCATACGGATTGTTAAGACGGAAGTCGTTGGTGGTCGGGCACTTGGGATGTTCGGGTGCGGCATTGGTGCCGCACCCGGCGGGGCCTGTGGCGGACCGTCCGGGGCCCTCGGCGGGCCGTCAGAGCGCGAGCCAGAACGCGGCGATCGCGAGCGTCAGAAGCGTCACAGGGATCCCCACGCGCGCGTGCTCGCGCCACGTGATCCGGATCCCCAGCTGCGCCGCCTGCTCCGCGACGATCAGGTTCGCGATGCTGCCGACGAGCAGGAGGTTCCCCGCGAAGGTGCTCGCGAGCGCGAGGATCACGCCCGCGTCCGGGTGCTCCGCCGCGGGCAGGAGGAGCATCACCGCCGGCACGTTCGAGACGAGGTTCGAGAGCAGCACGGTCACCGCGAAGAGCCACGCGGGCTCGCGCACGTCGGCGCCGTGCCGCCCGAGCGCCTCGAGCCCGCGCCCGGCCATCCCGGTCCTCCCGAGCGCCTCGTTCACGACGAAGAGCCCGAGGAACAGGAGGATCAGGTGCCAGTCGACGAGTCCGAGCATCCTCCGCGACGCCATCCGGCGCGAGAGCAGAACGACACCCCCGGCCGCGAGCGCCACGACCTCCCGCGGCCACGGCGCGACGAGGAACGCAGCCACGAGCGCGGCGAGGACGAGGATCCCCTTGCCCGTCTGCCAGCGGTCGAACGGCGGCGCATCGACGGCGACCGCCGCGCCGGCGCGCTCCCACTTCCCGCGGTAGAGCCGCGCGAGCACCCCCCACGTCGCGACGAGCCCGAGCGCCGACGGCACGATCGCCTCGGCGAGGTATCCGCCGAACGAGAGCCCGAGCGTCTGGCCGACCAGCATGTTCTGCGGGTTGCCGATGAGCGTCGCGGCGGAGCCGACGTTGCTCGCGCACGCGAGCCCGAGAAGGAACGGCATCGGGTCCAGCCGGCGGCGCTGGCACCCCTCGGCGAGGACCGGCGCCATCGCGAGGCAGATGATGTCGTTGCAGAGGAGCGCGGAGAGCCCGCCGGCCACGAGGATCAGGAGGAGAAGCAGCCCCGAAGGCGAGAGCCGCGCCTCGGCGACGCGCCGCGTGACCCAGCCGTAGAAGCCTCCGAGCCGGAGCTGCGCCGACACCACCATGAGCCCGAAGAGGAGCCCGATCGTCGGCACGTCCACGGCGGCCACCGCCTCCGCTGGCGTGAGCCGCCGCAGGGCGAGCAGCGCGATCGCGCCGAGCAGCGCGACGCCGGTCCGGTCGAGCGCGAGCCCGGGAAGCCCCCCGAGGATCATCCCCAGGTAGACGAGGGCGAACACGGTGAGGACGACGCCGTCCACGACCGCGTGATGGTAGCGCCGGGGCCCCGCTTCCCGGCCGCGGCGCGGCGGTGTCAGGGGGCTCCGGGGGCGGCGCTGGGCCGCCGAAGTAAGATCCCCGCGCTTGAGCTGGCTCGTCGCCATCGTCGCCGGGATCCTCGCCGCGCCGGTCGGCTTCGCCCTCGGCACGCTCGCGGCGTACGGGATCCTCGCGCTGCGCATGCCGGAGCGGGAAGGGCGCCGCGGGCTCCTCGCGGGAACGATCGGAGGCCCGATCGGCGCGATCGGCGGGTTCATCCTCGGCTTCCGGGGGGCGTGGTGGGTGCGCGAGGGAGGAGGAGGGAGCGTCGCGCTCGGCCTCATCCTCGGGATCCCGCTCGGGCTCGTCGCGGCGGCGGTCGGGCTCGTCCTCGGGACGGGCCTCGCGGAGCGGCGCGGCATCACGAACTACGCCGGCGAGCGCGCGGCGTGGGGGCTCTACTACGTGGCGATCCCCGCGGGCGTCGTCGCCGCCGCGGGCGGCTTCGTCCTCGGGTGGTGGCTCGCGTGAGGAGGATGCGGACATGAGCCGGACCGCGGGCGTGTACATGCTGCTTCCGAAGCACGCGGCTGCCCTCGACCTCTTCCGCGGGGATCCCGCGCTCGCGGAGCACCTCCGGAACGGCGGCGCGGACCTCGTCGCACGGGAGACCGCGGGCCGCGAGGCCGGCGCCTCCTTCGCCTTCGCGATCGAGGACAAGGGGGCCGTCGTCGGCCTCTGCCGCCTCGGCGGCATCGGCAAGGGCGCCGCGCGCGAGGTCGCGGTCTACGTCGCGCCGGCGTCCCGGCGGAAGGGCTACGCGACGTTCGCCGTCGGCATGCTCCTCGATCTCGCGTTCAGGAACCTTCAGCTCGAAGAGGTGCGGACGCGGGCGGCGGACGACGCCGTGGCGCGGGTGCTCGCGAGGTGCGGGCTCAGGAGGGACGCGGGCGAGCACGCGGTCACGAAGGAGCGCTGGCGCGAGGCGCTCGACGCGCCCGCGCTCGGGAGGCTCCACCCGGCGCTGCGGCGGATCCTCGACGCCGAGCGCGCCGCGGGGAACGAGGTCGCGGAGAGCTCGCTCGACTGGCCCGAGCCGGGGAGCGTCCTCGTGCGCCTGAAGCACCCGTTCCGCATGGCCCACGAGGTGCCCGCGGGGGTGACGTACGCCGAGCCGAAGGACCCCCACTGGTGGAAGGCGGAGTACAGCGCCGGATCGCCGCGCCACGTCCTCGCGCACTGACCTCCCCCCGCGCCCCCCTCAATCCCTCGCCTCGCCGCTGCCGACAGGGAAGGCGGCATGGACGCTTCGGAGATCCTCGGCCGCATCGGCGTGGCTGGCTTCGTGAGCGTCTTCCAGGCGGCCGCCGTCGGCCTCGGGGCGGTCCTCGCCGGCTCGGCGCGCGAGTCGCTGCGGAAGGGACAACGCAAGGACGTCGCCCTTCTCTCCCTCGCGCTGCTCTTCCCTCTGCTCTTCGCGGCCATGCCGCTCGCGTTCGCGCACAAGTTCAACGGCTGGCCGGGGCTCGTCGCGCAGGTCGCGGTCTTCCTGGCCCTCGTCGGCTTCGTCGTCGTCCCCGCGCCGCCGGCGCGCGCGGAGAGG
>JAKLKT010000412.1 GCA_023150495.1 Planctomycetota bacterium | reverse complement strand
GAACCTCCTCTACGGCGACAAGGAGATCCCGCGCTGGCTCAACGAGGGGATGGCCTGCTACTTCGAGATGAGCGTGATGGAGGCGGGCGAGCTCCTCCACGGGGCGCCGAACCGGGACCGCATGAGGCTCTACCGCGACGCGGCGGCGAAGGGGACGCTGCCGCGCCTCGATGCGGTGCTCCGCGGCACGGACTTCGTCGTCGAGCACAAGGGGCATATCGACCGCGCCGTCTCGGCGTACGCGATGTCGTGGGCGCTCGCGCACTACCTGAGCACGCGGATGACGCGGGACCAGATGGACGGCTACGTGGCGAGCGTCGGCGCGGGCGCCGACCCGGCCGACGCGCTGGTGAAGGCCCTCGGCCAGCCGCTGTCGAAGATCGACGAGGCGGTCCGCGCGCACGTCGCCACGATCAGGTGACGCCGCAGGCCGCGACGCAGGCCGCCGTGACCGGCCCCGCGGGTACGATGGCCGCGGAGAACGCGTGCGGTTGTCTCGGTCGCTCCTCATGGCCGGGCTCCTCCTCGGGTGCAGGGACGCGCCGCCGGAATCGCCGCCCCGCAAGGCGGTCCCCGCGTCCGGCCTCGTGCGCGTCGGCACGATCGGCGACGCGCCGCCTCGCGCCGTCGAGATCGCGCTGACGGCCGACGGCCGCATCGTGACGGCGTCGGGCGAGGTGGACCTCGACGGCCTGCGGGCGCACCTCGGGGCGGAGTGCCAGGTCCCCGGGTGGCGGGACCCGGACGGCAACAGCGAGAGGCACGTCGTCTTCCGCGTGCACCCGTCGCTGCCCTTCGAGGTCCTCGCCTGGGCGCTCGGCACCTGCGACGACCCGAAGGTCGGCGCCTGCCGGATCCACTTCGCCGTCCTGCCGGAGGTCGGCGCGGCCGAGGGGACGATGGCGGTCTTCCGCGCGAAGCGGTTCCACGGCGAGGAGGACGGTCCGCAGGCCATCCACGCCTTGAGGCTCTCGCCCGACGACACGGCTCTCGACCTCCGCGGCGTGTTCGGCGCCTGCCGCGGGATCTTCGCGGCGGACCCGGACTCCTGCGCGTCGGTGCACGTCCGCCCCGGTACCGCCGCGGGCCACGTCATCCGCACCCTCGACCTCCTGTTCCGGGCCGGGGCGCGGTCGCTGGCGCTCGGCGGGACGCCTCCCGAAGCGCCGTATCCGGCGGGCCGCGCCGCGTCCGGCCGGACACTCGTCCAGGAGTACGTCGCCGCGCATCCCGTGAAGGCTCGCGGCGTGCGCATCCAGGTGGGCGAGCGGAGGCCCGCGCCGGCTCCGCTGCCGCCGCCCGTGCCGCGCGTGCGTGGGCGACCGGCCGGCTTCACCAAGGAGCCCATCTCCTTCCAGGGGGCGGCGATCGGCATCGGCGACCGCCACCCTCGCGGACGGTGGGCCCGCGGCGGGGAGCAGCTCGTCGAGCGCGGCGGTTCCGACGCCACCGAGAACGCGGTCGAGCTGGGCCTCCGGTGGCTCGCGGACCACCAGGACATCGGCGCGGACGGGCGGTGGGATTGCGACGCCTTCATGAAGCACGACCCCGCCGGGGGCCGGTGCGACGGCGCCGGCCACGCACTCCACGACGTGGGCGTGACCGGCCTCGCGGTCCTCGCGTTCCTGCAGTCGGGCTACCTCGACCGCGACGACAGGAAGGGCAGCAAGTACGCGCGCACCGTGCGCGCCGGACTGCGGTACCTGATCCGGACCCAGTCGGACGACGGCCTCTTCGGGACGCGCACCGCGCACGACTTCATGTACGACCACGCGATCGCCACCCTCGCCATGTGCGAGGCATCCTGGAGGACGCGCAACCCGCGCTACAAGGGGCCCGCGACGGCGGCCCTCGGCTTCCTCGCGAGGGCGCGCAACCCGTTCCTCGCGTGGCGCTACGAGCCGCGCGGCGGCGAGTGCGACACGTCGGTCACCGGCTGGTGCGTGATGGCGCTCAGGTCGGGCAAGTACGCGGGTCTCGAGGTCGATCCGGACGCCTTCGAGGGCGCCCGCCGGTGGATCGACCACATGACCGATCCGGACACGGGCCGGGTCGGCTACAACGACAGGGGCGGCCGCCCCGCGCGGCCCGGCGACAGGCAGGACAGGTTCCCCGCGGAGAAGTCGCAGTCGATGACCGCCGTCGGAATCCTCTGCCGCATCCTCGCCGGCGAGGACCCGGGGACGAGCGAGCCGGTGCGGAAAGGCGCGGAGCTCTGCCTCGGGAGCCCGCCCCTCTGGGCCGACGGCTCGCTCGACATGTACTACTGGTACTTCGGGACGCTCGCCTTCTCGCAGGTGGGCGGCGAGAGCTGGACGGAATGGAACGGCGCGATGAAGGCGGCGATCGTCGCGAACCAGCGCCCGAAGGACGCGGGCGCCGTCGCCGGCTCGTGGGACCCGGTCGACGCCTGGGGCGAGGACGGCGGCCGCGTCTACGCGACCGCGATGATGGTCCTCTGCCTCGCCGAGTACTACCGCTGATCCTCTCCCCCGGACCCCCTCACCTCGAGCGCCGCTCGGTCTGCCGCGCCTCGCGGCGCGCCTCCTGCTCCCGGGCGTGCTCGCGCTTGTCGCCGTGCTTCCTCCCGCGCGCGACCGCGAGCTCGATCTTCGCGCGTCCCTTCCGGAAGTAGATCTCGAGAGGGATCAGCGTGAACCCGCGCCGCTCGATCGACGTGAAGAGCCTCCGCAGCTCCTGGCGGTGGAGGAGGAGCTTCCGCGGCCGTACCGGGTCGTGCGGCGCGTACCCCTTGTGCGCGTACTCGGGCACGTGCATCTGCAGCAGGAAGAGCTCGTCGCCCTTGAACGCCGCGTACGCCTCCTGGAGCGACGCCTTCCCCTCGCGGAGCGTCTTCACCTCGGGGCCGAGGAGCGACACGCCGGCCTCGAGCCGCTCCACGATCTCGTAGTCGTGGAACGCCTTCCGGTTCCGCGCGACGACCTGCCGCTCCTCCTTCACGCGCCCTCGTAGATCGCCATGCTGCGCTCGGTCTCCCAGAACCGGATCGCGGTCACCGGGAGCCCGGCCGCGCGCGCGACCTCGAAGAGGCGGCGCGCGAGGTTCTCCGCCGTGGGCGGCGCGTCGAGGAGGTGGACGGGCTCGCCGCGCTCCGCGAGCACCGCGGCCATCGGATCGCCGCGCTCGAGGATCATCCGGTGGTCCCAGCTCGCGTCGATCCACGTCTCGAGCACCCGCCGGATCTCGCCGAAGTCGACGACCATGCCGAGCGCGTCGAGGGGCCCCCGGCACTCCACCTCGACCCGCGCGTTGTGCCCGTGGAGGTGCGCGCAGCCGCCCTCGTGGCCGCGGATGCGGTGGCCGTAGCAGAAGGAGAGGATCCGGACGACGCCGTGCGACTGCACGGGACGCTTGTACCAAGGATGTC
>JAKLKT010000411.1 GCA_023150495.1 Planctomycetota bacterium | reverse complement strand
GTTCGACACGCCGGCGGCGCGCGGGTTCGTGGCGCTCGGGGACGGCGACCCGCTCCGCGCGCCGTGCGTCGTGCCGCTCGACCCGGACGGCACGTTCGTGCTCGACGGCGTGCCCGAGGGGGCCGTGCTCCTCGCCGCGGCGGTGCCGGGGTTGCCGGTCGCCGTCGCGCCGGGCGACGCCCCCGAGATCGCGATCGAGGAGGCGGCCGAGGCGGCGGTCGTCGTGACGGGGGAGGGGGAGCCGCTGCCCCTCGCGCGGGTGCGGTTCTCGACTCCGCACGGGATCGACGTGCGGGATCTCGCGGCGAACGGCCGGTTCCGGGGGGTGGTCGCGGGGGACGAGGACTTCGAGGACATGCTCCGGAGCTTCCGTCTGGACCGGACCCCCGACGGCCGGATCGCCGCCGCGTTCCTCCAGCCCGGGTCCTACCGCGTGTTCGTGTCCGCCGAGGGATGGGAGCCGGCGCAGCTCGGGGTGCGGGCCAGGACCGCGGCCATCGCCCGCGGGATCCGCGAGCAGGCCGAGGCCGCGTTCCCGTCGGGGCCCCCCGACCTCGCGAGCCCCGTGAAGCTCACCCGTTCCAAGGGGTGAATTCCCGTCGGCGAGTTTTTTTGCGCGGCCGATAAGGGTTAGATATCCTCAGCCATCTAGCAGGAGGGATACATGGCCTACATCATCTGCGAGCCCTGCGTCGGGGTTTGCGACAGGGCGTGCGTCGAGGAGTGCCCGGTCGATTGCATCCAGCCGCGGGACGGCTACCCCGAGGGCAAGGAGGGCAAGCAGCTCTACATCGACCCGGACACGTGCATCGACTGCGGGGCGTGCGAGCCGGTCTGCCCCGTGACCGCCATCTTCCCCGAGGCCGACGTGCCCGAGGAGTGGCAGAAGTACATCGAGATCAACGCGCAGCACTTCCAGAAGTAGCTCCGCGATCGCGACGACGACGGGCAGCCGCGCGGCTGCCCGTTTTCGTTTCCCCTACGTCGTCGACTTCGAGGCCTCGATCTCGGTGTGCGACTTGAGGCGCTCGGACTCGATCTCCTGCAGCGTCGCCTCGGTCACGTCGCCGGTCGGGTAGTGGCCGTCCATGCACGCGTTGCAGAAGTGCCGGATGCCCGGGTTGCCCACGCTCGCGGCGTGGAGCATGCCGGGGATCGTCGCGTAGACGAGCGCATCCGCGCCCACGAGCCGCTCGATCTCCGTCTCCTCGCGGCCGTTGGCGACGAGCTCCCCGCGCACGCTCATGTCGATGCCGTAGACGCACGGGTGGCGGATCGGCGGGCAGGAGCTCGCGACGTAGACCTCCTTCGCGCCCGCGTCGCGCACCATCTGGATGAGGCCCTTGAGCGTCGTCCCCCGGACGATCGAGTCGTCCACGATGAGCACCTTCTTGCCCTCGATCTCGAGCCGCAGCGGCGAGTACTTGTGGCGGACCGAGCGCCGGCGCTCCGACTGGCTCGGCATGATGAACGTCCGCCCGATGTAGCGGTTCTTGAGGAGCCCCTCGCGGAGCTTCACCCCGAGCTCCTCGGCCGCGGCCTGCGCCGCGGGGCGCGCGGAGTCGGGCACCGGGATCACGACGTCCGGCTCGAGGCCGCGCGCGCGGACGAGCTCCGCGAGGTGCTTCCCGAGCCTGAGCCGCGTCTTGTAGACGCTGATGTCGTCGAGGAGCGAGTCGGGGCGCGCGAAGTAGATGTACTCGAAGACGCACGGGTGGTGGTTCGGCGGCGCGACCTGGCGGCTCTGCACGTTCCCGTCGAGATCCACGACGAAGACCTCGCCCGGCCTCAGGTCGCGGACGATCTCCGCGCCGAGCGCGTCGAGCACGCAGGACTCGCTCGCCACCACGTGCAGCGCGCCCTTGCGGCCGTAGACGATCGGTTTGATCCCGAACGGATCCCGCAGCGCCACGAGGCCGCGCTGGTGGACGGCGGCGACGACGCTGTAGGATCCCTTCACCCTCGCGTAGACGGCCCGCGCGGCCTCCGCGCACGCCTCGAAGAACGGCAGCCCCTGCGCGCGGGCGAGCCCGTCCGCGAAGACGTTCAGGATCACCTCGACGTCGCACGACGAGTTGATCTGCCGGTGCTCGTGCGCATCGAGGTCCTTGCAGAGCGCCGAGAAGTTCGTCACGTTCCCGTTGTGCGCCATCGCGATGCCGTGCGGGCAGTTCACGAACATCGGCTGCGCGTCGGCGACGTCGCCGAGCCCGACGGTCGGGTACCGGACGTGGCCGATCCCGAGAGGGCCCGGCAGGTTCTTCACGTCCTCGTCGGAGAACGCGTCGCGGACGAGGCCGAACCGCTTCCGCAGGTGGAGGCGGTTCGAGAAGGTCGCGATCCCGCCGGCGTCCTGGCCGCGGTGCTGGATCGCGACGAGGCCGTTCAGGATATGCGGCGCGACGGGTTCGGGGCCGAGGATGCCGAGGATGCCGCACATGGGGCAGAGGGAGCAGTCTACCCGGGCGCGCAAGCGGGGGGGGCTCCGGGGGCCCGCGCGGCGCAATTGCGGACGGGCGCCGGGCGAGGCCCTAGAATCCCGCCCATCTGGTACGTGGTCTACAACGTCGCGCTCCATCTCGGGGCGCTCGCCTGCCTCCCCTTCTGGCTCATCGCGCGCCTCGTCCGCGGGCGCTACCGGGGCCAGTTCAAGGAGCGCATGGGGATCCTGCCGGATGGGCTCCTCTCGGCGTTCCCCGGCGAGGGCGCCGTCTGGATCCACGCCGCGTCCGCGGGGGAGACGGCGGCCGCGGTTCCGCTCGTCAAGAGGCTGCGCGATCTCCTTCCCCGCCGCCCCTTCCTCTTCACCGTCACGTCGCGGTACGGCAAGGAGATGGCCGTGCGGCGTCTCGCCGGCGTGGTCGACGCGATCGCCTTCTCCCCGCTCGACCTCCCGCTCTTCTGCCGCCGCTTCCTCCGCCGCGTGCGCCCGAGCCTCTACGTGATGGTCGAGACCGACCTCTGGCCGAATCTCGTCGTCCTCGCGAAGCGCCGCGGCGCGAGGGTCGCGGTCGCCTCCGGCCACGCGGGCCCGCGGACGTTCCCGCGCCCGTTCTGGCGGAGCGTCTTCCGGAGCGTCGATCTGCTGCTGATGCAGTCGGAGGCGGACGCGCGCCACATCGTCGCGCGCGGGGCGGCGCCGGAGCGCGTGCGCGTCGCGGGCAACCTCAAGTTCGACGGCGCAGCGCGCATGGACCCGGCCGCGATCCCCTCGTGGCGCGCCGAGCTGAAGCTTCCGGAGCGCGCGCGCGTGCTCGTCGCCGGCTCGACACTCCTCGAGGACGAGGCGCCCGTGCTCGACGCGGTGCGGGCGATCCGCGCGGAGGGGGTCGATCTCGTGGCGGTGGTGGCGCCGCGGCGGCAGTAGCGCGTGGCGCCGCTGCTCGACGCGTGCGCG
>JAKLKT010000410.1 GCA_023150495.1 Planctomycetota bacterium | reverse complement strand
CCCGGTCGAATCTCATCCGTAGAAGTAGAAGAACTTGGGCCTCGTGTTGAGCTCCTCCTTGAGGACGAAGACGCGCTTCTCCTCGAGGAGCCGCCGGATCTCGGAGTTCGGGTCGAGCAGGTTGCCGAACTTGCGCGCGCCCGTCGGGCACGCCTCGAGGCAGGCGGGGTAGCGCCCCGCCCGCGTGCGCTGGATGCAGAAGGTGCACTTCTCGACGACGCCGCGCGGGCGGGGCCGGTTTCCGAGGACGTGCGTGTTCGGGTTCATCTGGTCGGCCGGGAGGTTCGGCTCCGCCCAGTTGAAGCTGCGCGCGCCGTAGGGGCACGCCGACATGCAGCAGCGGCAGCCGATGCACCAGTCGTAGTCGATCACGACGATGCCGTCGCGCTCGGCCCACGTCGCGCCGACGGGGCACACCTTGACGCAGGGCGGGTTCTCGCACTGCTGGCACTGCACCGGCAGGTAGAACTTGCCCTCCTCCGGGACCTCCTTCGGGTTGTAGTAGGGGTTGGCATGCTCGAAGCTGATCCCCTTGTCCTTCTCCATCTCGAGCACGCGGATCCACTGGATCGGGTTGTTGTGGGGGGCGTCGTCGCTCGCGCGCGACTGGTTGTTCTCCTTCACGCACGCGGTCACGCACTTGCGGTTGCCGTTGCAGCGCGAGAGGTCGAGCCCGTAGCCGAAGAGCACGCCCTCGCGCGCCGGCGTCGCGTGGACCTCCACGTCGCGCCCGAACTTCGCCTTGTACTCGGCCTCGTGCCTCTGGAGGACGTCCTTCACCTCCGTGCGGCTCATCTCGCGGAGGCTCTTCTTCATGAACTCCTCGAGCGCCTGGCGGCAGCCGGCGCTCGCGGCGAGCGTGGCGCCCGCGGCGACCTTCTTCAGGAAGCCACGGCGGTCGGGTGAGGGGGAGGCATGGGGCCATCCGATGGACCCATGCCGGGTAGCGCGGGGGAGAGGGGTGTAGTCGCTCACCGGATGTCCTCCGGCCGCGCCGGCGGGGGATCGGGGACCATCGACGGGAAACGCGGGGCGTGCGGGTTCCTGTGGCAGTGCACGCAGAGCAGGTACTGCCGCTCGCCGTCCCACATCCCCGTGCGCTTGCCGTGGAGGCCCTGCTTCCAGTCGCGCAGGTTCGGGCCGTGGCACTGGCCGCACACGCGGTAGGACTCATCGAACGGCACCTTCTGGCCGCTCGCGAGCCTCAGGTAGTCCCGGTCGCCCTCGTGGTGGCAGTCGAGGCAGTGGTGCCCCTCCGCGTGGTGGAGCACGACGTCCTTGTGCGCCGGCTCGCGGATCTCCCTGTGGCAGGTCTCGCACTTCGCGGGGGCCTTCCGCTCCTCGTGGCAGGCGACGCAGCGCGCCATCCACGCGACCGACTTCTCCTTCGCGAACGGCGTGTCCGCGGGCTCGCCGTGGCACTGGACGCACGTGACGCCCGCCTTCGCGTGGCCCGCGTGGTTCGGGATCACGTCCCGCGTCCGGACGCGCCGCGGCAGCTCGTAGGCGCCCTCGGCCGTCTTCACGGCCGCGAAGTAGTCCTCTACGGCCTTCGGCTCCTTCGCGAGGTCCTCGTGGCACTCGAAGCAGACCTTCGCCTCCGGGACCTTCGGGTCCTTCTCCCCGTGGCAGTCCTCGCACGCCATGTCGCGGGCGAGGTGCTTCTTGTGGGGGATCGCCGGGCGGGCGTCCGCCACGGGCTCGCCGCCCGCGTGGCAGCGAGAGCAGGGGAAGATCCCCGGGGAGAACGGCGGCGGCGGCACGGGGAAGCCGTGCGCCTCGGCGGGCGCCGCGACCGGGAGGCCGGGCTCCACCGGAGGCAGCTTGATGCCGTGCGCGTGGAGCGGGTCCTCGAAGGAGGCGTGGTGCTCGCGTTCGCAGGCCGCGAGCGCGAGGAGGATCACCAGGGGCATCGAACGGAGCACGACCCGCCTCTCGCAAATGCCGCGCCCCGGGGGGGACTCGCGCCGGAAACGGGCATGTTGCTTGCGACTGGGCCGGGCAACACCATGAAACCGGAACAGATGCGGGGCATTTCCCGCGCGATCCTCCTGCTCAGCGCGTGGGTCCTCGTGGTTCTCCTGATCACAGGCTGAGCGGGGCTCGGGCCCCGCGTTTGCTCTCAGGTCCCGACGCTCTGGCGCGTTCCAGGGGCAGCTTTTCGCGCTGGGGCTTGGCGCGCCTCCCAATGACGGAGGCGCGCCTTCTTTTTCGGGAGGCCGGGCACGAAAAAGGCCCCGGCCGTCGGCCGGGGCCTTTGCGAGGTCGTCTTGGCTACTGCTGGCCCTTCGCCTTCTCGGCCGCCTCGGCCTTGTAGGCCTCGAGGACGTCCTGGAGCTCCGAGAGCATCTCCGGGTTGCTCGCGGCCTTCTCCACCGCCTTCGTCTGGATCTCGATCGCCTTCGCGAGGTCGCCCTTCCAGTAGTGCGCGCGGGCGAGGGTGTCGAGGATCGCGCCGTCCTCCCCCTTCGTGAGCTCGACGGCCTTCTGCGCCGCCTTCATGGCGAGGTCGAGGTCCCGGTCCTTCAGGTCCGTCGCGGGATCGACGATCGTCCACGCGACCTGGTTGAGCTTCTCCGGGCTGTTGAACCTGATCCCCTTCTCGACCATCTTCGCGCCGACCGCGGAAGCGTCCGCGGTCTTCCCCGCGCGGAGGAGGAGGTGGAACTTCGCCTCCTCGATCATCGGGGCCATCTCGGGATTCTCCTTCTCGAAGGTCACGAGCGCCGGGAACGCCATGGAGCGGTCCATCTGGAAGATCTCCTGGGCGCGCTGGTAGAGGGCTCCCATCTTCGCCGGGCCCTGCGCCGGGTCCCACGTGCCCGCGACGAGCCAGGCGAGCACGAGGTCGAGCGTCACCGGGTGGCCGATGTAGGCGATCTTCCCGTCCCCGTCGACGACGTACGAGCAGGGGATGCCGTTCTGCCCCGCGGCCTTCATGTAGGCGTCGTAGGTCTTCCCGGCGTCGTCCCACGCGACCGTGTAGCCCATGCCCGGGCCCCGCTCCTTGACCATCGCCTCGACGGCCTCGAGCGTGTTGTGCTCGTCCTCCTTCGTCACGCCGACGAAGGTGACCTTGTCCTTGTACGCGTCCTGGAGCTCGCTCAGGTGGGGCATGCTCGCGACGCAGGGGCCGCACCAGGTCGCCCAGAACTCGACGACGTAGATCTTGCCCTTCTCGAACGCGACCGGGTCGCCCTTCACCCACTTCGCGATCGAGAGGGGGGGCGCGTCGCTGCCGGGCTTGAGCGTGGACTCCTGCGCGGTCGCGGCGAGCGCCGCGAGCGCGAGCACAAAGAGGATTCTCGTCATGGTTCTCCTCGGGGCCGAAAGGGGGCACCGCGACCCGCAAGGATAGCGCGGGCAGGAAGAACGGGGGGTCCGGGGGCGCCCCCTCTCCCCCCGGCCCCCTCGCC
>JAKLKT010000409.1 GCA_023150495.1 Planctomycetota bacterium | reverse complement strand
GCCGCGCCCGTCGGCGGCGGTCGCGGCTCCCCCCGGAAGGGCCGCCGGCGGCACGCCCGGCCCGCAGGTCGAGGACGTCCGGGCGGGACTCCCCGGCCTCCCTCCCCCGCCCCGCTGACGTCGGGCGGCCGCGCTGTCGCGCGCGCCGCGGTTCGCGTCACGGGGTCTTTTTCTTGGAAGGGATCAAGTCATGGGACAGAGCCTCTTGGTTCGTTTTCTCGTCATCGGAGCCACCGTCGCGTTCCTCGGCGTCCTTGCCGTCCGCGGCGTCGCGCAGAACCGTCTCGAGCTCGGCATCGACCTCAAGGGCGGGACCGAGCTCGTCTTCCAGTTCGATTTCGAGGGGGTCACGGCGAAGGCCGAGACCCTGCAGACCGCGATCGGGATCATCCAGCAGCGCATCGACGGCTTCGGCCTGAAGGACATCGTGATCCAGCCCCTCGGCGAGAAGGGCTTCGCGGTGCAGATCAGCGCGACCGACCGCGAGAAGGTCGATGCCGTCAAGGAGATCATCACCCAGCTCGGCAAGCTCGAGTTCCGGATCACCGTCGAGCCGGGTTCGAACGACAACTACCTCTCGTACTGGAAGCTGTTCCAGGATCGCCTCGCGAAGAACATCGCCCCCGCCGAGGCGTCGCGGCTCTCCCAGGACGACATGAAGCCCGACGACAAGACGCGGTACCCGGACGGGCTCCGCTGGTACCCGCTGAGCAGCGACGCGCGCAGCGAGTACTCCTCGAGCCGCCTCCCCTCGACCGAGGCCGGGCCGCAGCCGTGGGTGCTCTGCAAGCTCGACACGTACAACGTCACGGGCGAGGACCTCGAGAACGTCCGCCACGCGCTCGAGAACGGCGGCACGGGGCCGAACTGGTCCGTGCACTTCGAGGTCGAGAAGTACGCGCAGCCCAGGATGGCCGGCCTCACCGAGAAGGAAGGCGACTTCATGGCGATCCTGCTCAACGAGGAGGTCAACTCGGCGCCCGTCCTCAAGAGCACGCTCAGCCGGAACGGCGAGATCTCGGGCGGATTCTCCGAGGCGAAGGCCCGGCAGCTCGCGGCGGTGCTCCAGGCCGGCGCCCTCCAGGAGAAGCCGACGCTCGTGTCGGAACGGACGATCGCCCCGGACCTCGCGGGCAGCGCGCGCGACCGCGGCATCCTCTCCGTCGCGCTGGGGTTCCTCGTCGTGCTCGCGGTGATGATCTGGCTCTACTACGCGCCGGGGCTCCTCGCGAACTTCGCGCTGCTTCTCAACCTGGTCCTCCTCATCGGCGTCCTCGTCTGGTTCGACGCGGTGCTCACGCTGCCCGGCCTCGCCGGCATCGTCCTCACCGTCGGCATGTCGGTCGACGCCAACATCCTCGTGTACGAGCGCATGCGGGAGGAGAGGGCGCGGGGCCGGACCGTCGCGCAGGCGATCGGGCTCGGCTACGAGCGCGCGCTCGTGACGATCATCGACTCGAACCTGACGACGCTCATCACGGCCTACTTCCTGTTCCAGCTGGGATCGGGTCCCGTCCGCGGCTTCGGCGTCACCCTCGCCATCGGCATCGTGGCGTCGATGTTCACCGCCCTCTACGTGACGCACGCGTTCTTCGACCTCCTGCTGAAGAAGAAGAAGATCTCGGAGATCCGGATGCGGCCCCTGAAGCCGATCCCCGAGATCCACTGGACCGGCCGCGCGATGCGGCTCGCCGTGATCGGCTCCGCGATCGCGATGGTCACCGGCGTCGTGCTCTGGGAGGCGGCGCCGGACAAGGTGCGCTACGACCTCGACTTCACGCAGGGCAGCAAGCTCATCATGCGATTCTCGTCGCCCCAGTCGATGGCCGACGTGCGCGGGGCGCTGAACGAGGCGGCCAAGGAGAACGCGCTCTACCGCGACATCTCGATGCGCGCGACGAGCGAGGGGGTCGGCCAGAGGATCAGCGCGGAAGGCAGCCCGGCGTTCGAGCTGCGCTCCCAGAGCGTCGCCACGAAGGACCAGATCGACGAGATGAAGGCGACGCTCCGCGAGGCGTTCCGCGGCCGGCTCCTGCCGGGGCCGTTCCGGAGCACGATCGTCCACGCGGAGGGCGGCGGCCTCAAGGGCGAGATCTTCTTCGGGAGCGACCGCGTGAAGGCGGAGCTCGTGGAGGCGGCCTTCCGCCTCTTCGCCGAGACGGAGCGGAAGGGCCTCGATGGCGCCCGCGTGGAGACCCTGTCGCCCCCGCCGGGGGCCGGCTCCGCGTTCGGGCTCGTCTTCCCCTCCGACCAGAACGAGGACGCGCTGGTGCTCAACGTACGGGGCGCGCTCGAGCAGTTCGACCTCGTGAAGGCGAAGGAACGGTACGCGGAGCTCGCCAAGTCGGACACGTTGACGCCCACGGAGCAGGAGGCCGCGAAGCGGATCCAGGCGGCACTCGAGCCGCTCCAGTCCGCCGACCTCGCCCCGGGGGTGTTCAAGGAGTGCGACCCGTTCCCGCTCGCGGATCTCGTGAACCCGTCGACGGCGGAAGAGCACCGGGACGCGGCCGTGAAGGCGATGGCGTTCTCGCTCATCGGCATCATCGTGTACGTGGCCTTCCGGTTCCGCTCCTGGTCCTACGGCTTCGCGTCGGTCGTCGCGCTCATCCACGACGTGGTGGTCACGCTCGGGATCACGACGCTCGCGAACTGGCTCGGGATCGTGGACGCGCGGCTCAACCTCGTGACGGTCGCCGCGTACCTCACGCTCATCGGCTACTCGATCAACGACACGATCGTCATCTTCGACCGCATCCGCGAGAACCGCGGCGCGAGCGGCCGCACGCGGCTCGCCGAGGTCATCGACAAGTCCGTGAACCAGACGCTCGCGCGCACCATCCGCACCTCCCTCACGGTGTGGGTGGTCGTCGTAATCCTGCTCGGGTTCAACTACGGCGCGAACTCGGCCCTCGAGGGCTTCGCGTTCATCCTCACGTTCGGCCTCATCGCGGGCACCTACTCGACGGTCTTCATCGCGAGCCCGACGCTCCTCTACCTGCCGTGGCTGTGGGAGCGCTCGGGAGCGAGCGTAAGGTCTCTCGGGAAGAGGGCGCTCCCCTACATGGTTGCCACGGCGGCCATCCTCATCGGCGGCGCCTACTACCACGGCACGGCCGCGGCGGCGCACGACTGGACGGTGCCGGTCTTCAACAACATCCTGCTCGCGATCCCCGTCGGCCTGCTCGCCTTCTTCCTCTGGAACTTCGTCGTCTTCGTCCGCACGGAGCGCGCGACCGAGACGGCGGCCTGATCGGGCCACTCCCGGAATCCGCGGCGCCGCTGCCTAGGGCGGCGCCGCGCGACCGCTCCGCCGCGCCCGCGGGCTCCCCCGACCCCCGCCCCCCCTCCCCGCGCCCCTCCCCCGAATCGGGCCCAATGCGCGCTTGACCCACTACAGGTCGGGGTCTAAGATCA
>JAKLKT010000408.1 GCA_023150495.1 Planctomycetota bacterium | reverse complement strand
ACGGTGCGATCGTCGGCGCCGCTCCTCTACGCGCTCGCGCTGCCCCTCTCCGCGGCGCCTCTCCTCCTCCTCTTCCGCGGAGGCGGGCTCGCGCTCGCCGCGCTCGCGTTGCACACGGCGGTCCGCGCGGCGGTCGCGCTCCTCGTGGACCTCCGGTTCTGCTGGGACCGCTCGCTCGTGCGGGCGCTCCCCCTCCTGCCCCTCCTGTGGGTTTTCGAGCCGTTGAACCTCGTCCTCGGCCTCTTCGGGTCGACCGTGGACTGGCGCGGGCGGCGGTACCGGGTCCGGGGCGGACGTGCTACGCTCCTTCCCCGATGAGCCGACCGGTCACGTACGGCACCTACCTGGGCCTCGACAAGATCCTCGGGGCGCAGGAGCCGCCGGGGCCCGACGGGAAGCCCCGCCCGATCGCGCACCACGACGAGATGCTCTTCCTCATCGTGCACCAGGCCTACGAGCTCTGGTTCAAGCAGGTGCTCCACGAGCTGACGCTCGCGCGCGACCTGCTCGCGCAGGACCCGGTGCCCGAGCCCGACATCATGCGCGTGGTGATGGCGCTCCACCGCGTGCACGAGATCCAGAAGATCTTCGTGGCGCAGCTCGGCGTGCTCGAGACGATGAACCCCGCGGACTTCCTCGCGTTCCGCGACGCGCTCGGGAACGCCTCGGGGTTCCAGTCGATGCAGTTCCGGGAGCTGGAGCTCCTCGCGGGCCTCAGGGACGACGTACGGTACGAGTACGAGGGGCGGTCGTTCGAGCGGCGGTTCGAGGCCGCGGAGGTGGAGCGGTTCGCGGCGATCCGCGCCGCGCCGACGCTCCGCGACGCGCTCGCGCGGTGGCTCTCGCGTACGCCGCTCGAGCCCGGGTTCGAGGCGACGTACGCGAAGGCATTCGGGTCGTACGTGAAGGGGCAGCGCGACCTCCATGCCGGGAACCCGCAGCTGCAGGGCCCGGAGCGCGACGCGACGCTCAGGCGCCTCGACGACTACCTCGCGCAGGGTCGGGCGTTCCTTCAGGGCCCCGAGGCCAAGGTGCGCGCGGCGTGCCTCTTCATCGCGGCCTACCGGGAGGAGCCGCTGCTGCACTGGCCGAACCGGCTGCTCGACTCGCTGCTCGAGTTCGAGGAGCTGTGGCGGCTCTGGCGATTCCGCCACGCCCGCATGGTCGAGCGGATGATCGGGCTTCGCGTCGGCACCGGCGGATCGAGCGGCGTCGACTACCTGGACAAGACCGCCGGCAGCCGCTACCGCATCTTCACTTTCATCCTCGAGTCGCGGTCCTTCCTCGTGCCGCGCCGGCTGCTGCCGGACCTGAAGGACCGGGGTCGCTACGGCTACGCCGCGTCCTGATCTTTTCCCGGCGCGGCGGTCGTAACCTGTTGCAGGAGAAAGAGTTGCGGTGGCAGGGTGCGGCACCGGTGCCGCAACTCCGGCCGGCGATTGCCTCGGCGGAGGCTCGACCGTCCGGGCGCGCCGGGCGGGCACCGACCCGCGCCGTCGCCCCGGCCTAACCGCCGTAAGGCGCCCGCGAGGCTTCAGCAGGGCGCGTCGGCGTGCCGATGGGGAGGCGTCACGGGTGCTCCGGACGGAATCGGGACTGGTAAGGAGCCCGGTCGCGGAGCGCGCCCGGCTGGCGGGAAACTGAGAGGAGATTCTCGAATGAAGCGCATCGGAACGGCGTTCCTCGCGCTGGGGCTTGTCGCGTTCGCCGCGGGCTGCAAGAGCGCGGCCTACAACGACGCGATCTTCGCGCGCGCGGCGTCGCTGCAGACCTCGCCCGACTACGTGATCGGCGAGGGCGACAACCTCACGATCATGGTCCTCGGCGAGGAGGGGCTCGACACGACGAACCGGGTGCGCCCCGACGGGAAGATGACCTTCCCCGGCCACGGCGACATCGTCGTCACGGGCAAGACGACCGAGCAGGTGCGCGACGAGCTGCAGGAGAGCTTCCGCGCGACCCTCGGCCTCAAGAGCCCGCGCGTCTACGTCGCGGTGAACTCGTTCGACTCGAAGGCCGTGACGGTCCTCGGCGAGGTCGCGGTCTCGGGCCGCTTCCCGTACACCGGCCAGATGCGCGTCGCCGACCTCATCGGCTTGGCGCGCGGCCAGACGATCTACGCCTCGAGCAACCGCGCGCTGCTCTTCCGCGAGGTGGACGGCGCGACGAAGATGTACCACGTCGAGCTGAGGAAGTTCTTCTCGGAGGGCGACTTCTCCACGAACTTCTTCCTCCGGCCGGGCGACATCCTCTACGTGCCGACGAACGGCTTCCGCGTGGTCGGCAACCAGATCCGCACCTGGCTCGACCCGTTCGCCGCGATGTTCGACACCGTCGGCCTCGGGAACTCGACCGTCAGCTACTTCATCGCCCCGTAAGGGCGGCGTTTCCATTCGAGACATCGGGGGGGCGGCCTGCGCAGGCGGGTCCGCCCCCCTCGTTCCTTCGGAAGACCGCGCGGCTCAAGTCCCGGTCGTCCGCGCGCCGAAGGGGAGGCGGGCAAGGACACCATGGCCGCTTCAGCCGCTCGCACCGCAGGCGCGGCGGCGGCGCGCGACCTCCGGGACACGGTCACCGTCGGGTCCCTCGAGGTCGATCGCGCCCCCGTCAC
The DNA here is from genome assembly GCA_023150495.1 of Planctomycetota bacterium. Taxonomy (GTDB): domain Bacteria; phylum Planctomycetota; class PLA2; order PLA2; family PLA2; genus PLA2. The sequence goes on along the minus strand of JAKLKT010000408.1, from coordinate 814 downwards.
CAACCGCCGCTACGCCGTCTTCGTCGCCGCGACGGACCACCGCCCCCCCGCCTCCTGGCCGAGGGGCGAGTGCCCGGCGGACAAGCTCGACCATCCCGTCACGGGCGTCGACTTCTTCGACGTGATCGCGTTCGCCCTCTGGGCCGGCGGCTCGCTCCCCACCGAGGAGCAGTGGATCGCGGCGGCGGGGCTCGCCGAACCCTCCGCGTACGTGTGGGGCGACTTCTTCGACTCGAAGCGCTGCAACACCGCGAAGAGCGGGATCAAGGGGACGACGCCCGTGGGTGCCTACGTCCGGGGCACGGCGCCCAGCGGCTGCGTCGATCTCTGCGGGAACGTGTGGGAGATGACCTGCACCGCGTTCGAGGGCGACAGCGACTCGATCATCGTGAAGGGCGGCTCCTGGGCCGACCTCCCCGCCCATGCGCGGCTCGACACGCAGTTCCGCACCCGCGTCAACAAGGGGAGCGCGTCGGTCGGGTTCCGTCTCGTCTACAACGTCCCGGGGTACCTCCCCCACTTCCTCGACCGCGAGCTGGTCGACCAGTGCATCTCGTTCCGCAAGGGCGACGCCCCGCACTTCGACGCGGCCGGGGAGACGGGGGAGTTCGAGGCGATCGTCGAGTCGATCCGGAAGACGGCGGGCCCCCATCTGGCGCGGCTCCAGGCGGAGGCGCGGGCGGCCCTCGTCGGGTCCGACACGGGCTCGCCGGCCCCCGCCGCCCCCCCGTTCCCGCGCCGGCTCGTCGCCGCGGCGAGGGAGCTCGGCGGCTCGACCTTCTTCCGGAAGCTCATGCCGGTCGTCCGCGTCTTC
>JAKLKT010000407.1 GCA_023150495.1 Planctomycetota bacterium | reverse complement strand
GAAGCTCTTCCCGGCGATCCTGCTCGGCGCGCGGCTGCTGCCGTTCGCGGCGTTCTCGGTGCGCGCGGCGCGCGTGCGGCTCGCGCCCGAGCTGCTCGAGGCGGGCGCCGTGGCGGGTCTCTCGGGGCCGCGCCGGTACTTCGCGATCACGCTGCCGCTCCTCGCGCCGGCGGCCGCGACCGGGTTCCTGCTCGCGTTCCTCTTCGGCCTCCGCGAGGTGGACGCGCTGGTCTTCACGAAGTCGGGCGCGGAGACGATGCCGGTGAGGCTCTACAACATGATCCACTACGGCTATGACGTGCAGGTGGGGGGCCTCTCGTTCCTGTGGACGGCCCTCGTCTGGCTGCTGCTGCTCATCCTCGCGCTGGTCGTCCCCTGGCTCCGCCTCGGCCCGGGGGACCGGCAGGACCGGAGGGGCGGAGAGGCGCGGACCTAGCCTCCCGGGCCCTCGCCCGTCCGGGGGAAGCGGGGGGGCAGGGGGGGCCGTAACCCCCGGCAGGCGGGGACCGTTACCATGGATCGAACCCGTCGGCTCAGAGGGATCCCGCGATGCGCATCCGCCCGCTCCTCGTGACGCTCCTCATCGTCCCCGTCGGCTCCGCCGACACCGTCGTGCTCCAGAACGGCCTCGAGGTCAGCGGCGCCGTCGCCGAGCGGGATGGCTCGGTCGAGGTCGCCCTCGGCGGGAAGACCCGCGTCTTCCCCAGGGACCGCGTGAAGGAGATCCGCAAGGGCGAGAGCCGCGCCGAGGAGTTCGCCCGGCGCGCCGCGGCGCTTCCCGAGGACGACGCGGCGGGCTGGTACAAGCTCGGCCTCTGGGCCCGCGAGAACGGGGTCGCGGGGGCGCAGGGCGCCTTCGGGAAGGTGATCTCGACGGACCCCGACCACCGCGCCGCGCGCCGCGAGCTCGGGTTCGAGAAGGTCGACGGCGAGTGGGTCTCCGGCGACGAGGCGATGCGGAGGAAGGGCTTCGTGCTCGCGGGCGGCCGCTGGCTGCTCCCCGCCGAGGCGGACCGCCTCATGCGCGACGGGCTGATGGAGCAGGCCCCTGTCACCGAGGAGCACAGGAAGGTGGCGCGCGAGGTCGCGGAGGCGCTGAAGGACGACGACCGGGAGATCCGGGCCGCCGCGCGCGAGATGGTGGACGCGCTCCCGGACGCCGCGATCCTCGATCCGATGAAGAAGCTCCTCCTCGCGCCGCACGCGGACACGCGTGAGTTCGCGGTGAAAACGCTCGCGCGGACCCGCGACCGGACGGCGCTCCCGTTCCTCATCCGTTCGAGCATGTACGACGCGAACGAGGACGTGAGGAACGCCGCGTTCCGGGCGATCAAGGGGTTCGGCGACGCGGACGTCTTCTACCCCTACGCGCGCGCGACGCTCTCGAGCGAGGCGCTCGCGTCGATCCAGGGCGCGAAGGCGCTCGCCGCGCTCGGCGACATGCGCGGCGTCGACGTCGTCCTCCGCAAGGTCTCGATCGCGCTCGGCGCGTCGGGCCGCGCCAACCTGATGGTCGGCACGCAGAACTCCTACATCCAGGACTTCGACGTCGAGATCGCGCAGGCCGCGGCGATCGGCGACCCGATCGTGCAGACGATCCGCGACGGCATCATCCTCGACGTGAAGGTCCTCGGCGGCCACGGCGAGGGGTGGATCGTCCAGCAGATGGGCGCGTACTCGACCGCGCTCCGCGACCTCACCGGGCGCGACTTCGGGCAGGACTGGAAGGCGTGGCGGCGGTACGCGGACGAGCAGGGCTATCCGCGCGTCAGCGTGAAGTAGCGCCGAGCGCCTCGGCCACCGTCTCGAGGAGGACCTCGGGCTTCAGCGGCTTCACGATCATGTGGAGCGTCTCGGGCTGCTCGTAGAGGAGCCGCAGCGGCCAGCGCACGGGCGCGGCGCCGGTGATCACGACGATCCCCGTCCTCGGATGACGCTGGCGCAGCTCCTCGATGGTGCGGACGCCGTCCTTCCCGGGCATGATCAGGTCGACGAGCGCGAGATCGACGGCCTTCCGCTCGCAGGCGGCGAGCGCCTCGATGCCGTCCTTCGCCTCCTCGACCTCGTGGCCTTCCTGCTCGAGAACGGTGTGGACGAACTCCCGCAGTCCGGGTTCGTCGTCGACGACGAGAATACGAGCCATGTTTCCCCGTCCGGTTATCGGCAGGGAAGCCTCCGGGTTGAGAGGGGGGGCCAAGGGGGGGGGGGTGGGGGGGCATCCTCCCTTGCGGCGTCGCTCAGCCGCGGGCGGCGCCCGGTGCTGCCGCCCTGCCGAAGTCGCTGCCGCCGCCCGTCGGCTGCAGCGACCCGTACCCGCCTATTTCGACTTGCCCAAGGTGACCCGGGTCTTCGGCAAGCCGAACACGGAGCGGCCATCCTTGGGCCAGCTGCCGCGCTCCTTCATGGTGGCGATGCGCTCGTCCCGCGTGAGCACGTTGCGCGACCGCTTGAGGCTGCCCTTCATCCTGAGGCTCTTGTGGACCGACATCTCTCACCTCTTCATCGGCCAGAACTCGGCGTCCGCGAAGGGCGTCGCCTTGTTCGCGTCCTTGACGGCGCGGAGCGTCTCGCGCAGGGCGAGGGCATCCTTGCGCCCGACCGGATTCGAGAGCCAGGAGCCCACGGCCACGACCGTGCGGTCCCCCGACTCGAGAACCTGGACCTCCTCGCCGAGGTCCAGCTTCTCGATCTGCTCCTTCATCTTCCGGGCGTGAGTCCGGCCCTGCTCCCCGGCGGCGTAGTCGGCAGCGCGGATCACGTAGACCTCGGGACCCGCGCCGTCGCCCTTCGACCCGCCGACGGCGAGGCCGAGGAGGAACGCGAGCACGAGCGCCGCCGCCGCGGCCGCAAGCACGACGATCGCCTGCGACCGGCGGAGGACGAGCATGCGCGGCATCGCCTCCAGCTGCGGCGGCGGAGGCGCGCCTTCCTGGTCCGGCGCGCTGCGCCGGAAGAACTCGAGCATGTCCCTGGGCCTGTTCACGGGGTTCCGAAACCGATCTTTGTAACCGCGCCCGGGGGCCTCGTCAAACGCTCCGCCCACCGGATCGCCGCCCGCATGCTGGAAGCGTCGGCTTTTCCCGTCCCGGCGATGCCGAAAGCCGTTCCGTGGGCGGGGGAGGTCCGGACGACCGGGAGGCCCAGGGTGACGTTCACGGCCCGGTCGAACGCGAGCGCCTTGACCGGGCCGAGCCCCTGGTCGTGGTACATCGCGAGGATCCCGTCGTAGTCCTTCCGCGTCGCGAACGCCGCGTCCCCCGGAAGCGGGCCCAGGACGGCGATCCCCTCCGCGCGCAGGCGGTCGAGCGCCGGCGCCACGAAGTCCTCCTCCTCGGTGCCGAGGAGCCCCGCCTCGCCGGCGTGCGGGTTCACGCCGAGGACGCCGATGCGCGCCCGCGCGCGGCCGAAGCGGGTCACGAGCGCGTCGTGGAGGATGT
>JAKLKT010000406.1 GCA_023150495.1 Planctomycetota bacterium | reverse complement strand
GCATCGACATGGGCGGGCGCGACCGGCCCGCGCCGAGCACGCTCGCGCACGTCGAGGGGCCGCGGCGGGACGGGGCGACGATCCTCGCGCCCTTCCACGATCTCGCCTACGCGGCCGCGGCCGCGGGCCCCGAGGGCTGCCTCTGGGCGCTCGCGACGGTCGTCCTCCTCGCGGTCGTGCGCGGGCTCTGGTCGCAGGGGGTGCGTGGGGCGCTGCGGAGGGCGGTGCTCGCGGTGGCGCTCGGGGCGCCCCTCTGCGTCGGGCTCCTCTACCTCTCCTGCCTGCTTCCCGGCCGCGTGATCCGCCTCGGGCCGGACGCGGCCGAGTACGTGCCCGCGAGCCTCCACAACCACACGGACGTGAGCACCGGGCTCCTCTCGCCGAGGCAGGTCGTGATCTGGCACCTGAAGCGCGGCTTCCGGGTGCTCAACATCTCCGACAAGGACTCGATCCAGGGGGGGGTGCGGGGGCGCGAGGCCTACCGGCGCCTGGACGAAGAGAAGGGGCCCTTCCTGCCTCCGCTCCTCGTGGTCGTCGGCAACGAGTGGCACGGGCAGCCGGACATCGTGTTCGTGAACACGACGCACGAGCCGGCGCTCCCGCCCGAGCCGCCGAAGGACCTCCCGAAGGAGGAGCGGCATGCGCAGCGCCTGCGACACCTCGCGGAGCTCGCGGCCCGGATCCACGCGGAGAACGGCGCGCTCTTCCTCGCGCACCCGTGGTCGAAGGTGCCCGGCACGATGACCCTCGAGGAGATCTTCGCCGCGGGTCTCGACGGCGTCGAGGTCGTGAACGGCGTGATCCACGGCGGCGACGCGCGCATCCGAGCCGCGCTCGACGCGAAGACGTCCCTCTTCGGCGTGATCGACTACAAGTTCGGGCCGCACGTGACCGCGATCACGCTGCTCGAGGAGCGGCTCGCGCGGACGCCGGAGGGAGTCGCGACGGCGGTGCGCGAGGGGCGGAAACTCGTCCTCTACGCGATCCCGGGCCGCCCGCGCAGCGCCGAGGAGTGGAAGGCGGCGCAGGTGGGGCTCCGCGGCGCGCTCGAGGGGCTCGACTCGCTGCTCGAGGCGCCGCGCGGCCGCCGAGCCGTCTGGTTCGCATGGGGCGCCCTGCTCCTCGCCCTCTGGTGGCTCGCCACGCGGCGGGAGCAGGGTCTCGGCAGGAACGCGGGCCGCATGCTGTTCGCCGCCTGCGCCGCCCTCGAGCTCCTGCTCCTCCTCTTCCTCTGGTCGGAGGTGCGGAAGGCGGTCGGCACGGTGCCGGTGCCGCTCCTCCTCGTCGCGCACGCCGTGATCGCGATCCCGCTGCTCGCGGCGAGCCACTCGCTCGCGACCCTGGAGCGCCGGCATTGAAGCCGTGGGCGGACTTCGCGCTCCGCGTCGGCATCGCGTTCGTCGTCGCGCTCGCGCTGTCGCCGGTCCTCGGCATCCTCACCCCGGAGGCGCCGTTCCACCGGGTGATGACGCGCACGTTCCAGCTCGCGCTGGTCGTCGCGCTCGTCGTCCGTCGCGGCCCCGTGCGCGAGTGGCCGGCGAAGCTCCGTGCGATGGGGTTCTCCGGCCCGGAGCGGAGGAAGCGCGCGCTCCTCGGCGCGTCGGTCGGCGCGGGGGCGCTCGCGCTCGTCCTGCTCGCGTCGTGGCTCCTCGGGGGGCGCGAGCTCGCGGGCCCTCACCGCATCCCGTTCTGGAAGGACCTCGGGGAGGCGGTGCTCACGGCGGTCTTCGTCTCGCTCTTCGAAGAGATCTTCTTCCGCGGCTACGTGAAGGCGGCGCTCGGCAACTGGGCGAGCGCGGCGTTCTTCTCGGCGATCCACTTCGTGCAACCGATCGGCAGGACGGCCCCGGCCGGGACGGCCTACGACCCGCTCCTCGCCGTGAAGCGCCTCGGGGAGGTCTTCGAGGCGTGGACCGAGCCGCGCCGCGCGACCCTCGGCTTCCTGTGCCTCTTCGTGCTCGGGCTCGCGCTGAACCGCCTCCGCGATCGCACCGGCACGCTCTACCTCGGGATGGGGGTCCACGCCGGCGCGGTCTTCGTGATCCAGATCTACCGGCGCGTCCTCGAGGGGAACCCGACGGTGCCCGAGGGCTCGAGAAACCTGCTCGGGACCCCGGTGCCGGTGTGGATCCACGGCGACGCGCTCATGCGCGGCGGGGGCCTCCTCCCCCTCCTCGCGCTCCTCCTCCTTCTCCTCGCGAGCTACCGCGCGCCGCTGCCGCCCTGGGCGCGCGCGTAGGAGAGCACGACGTCCGCGGCGACCTCGGACGGCTTCCTTCCCTTGAGCAGCCGCTCGCGCATCGACGCGAACTCCCGCCGCTGCGCGTCGCGGAGCGATGCGTCGGCGAGGAGCCGTTGCGTGGCCTCCGCGACCGCGCGGCCCGAGCGCGTGGGGAGCAGGAACTCCGGCACGACGTCCCGCCCCGCGACGAGGTTCGGCTGCGCGATCGCGCAGGTGATGTGGGGCTTCGCGAAGAAGTAGCTGAGCGGAGAGAGGCGGTAGAGGACGACCGCCGGGCAGTCGTAGAAGACGGCCTCCATGGATGCCGAGCCCGAGGTGATGAGCGCGACGTCGCTGCTGCGGAGGATCTCGGCCGTCCCGAAGTCGACGACGTGCGCGCCCTCCGCATGCCGCTCGATGAACGCGCGCGACTCGGGCCGGCCCGCGGAGACGACGAGCGTCGGGCGCGGCGAGAGGCGGCGGGCGGCGTCGAGCATGACCGGGAGGCAAGCCGTGATCTCGGAGCGGCGGCTCCCGGGCAGGAGCCCGAGCCGGGGCCTCGGGAGCGCCTGCAGCCTGGAGAGCAGGAGGGGGTCCGGGGGCGCGAGCCGCTCGAACAGCGGGTGCCCGATGAAGGTCGCGGGGATCCCCGCCCTGTCGTAGTACGCCTTCTCGAACTCGTGGATCACGAGCACGTGGCTGTAGGCGCGCCGGATCGGCTCGAGCGTGTAGTACCGGCGGGCCCAGAACTGCGAGCCGACGCAGTGGACGACCGGGATGCCGCGGGCGCGCGCCTCGGTGCCGACGAAGAGGTGGAATGCCTGGTAGTCGATCGTGACGACCACGTCGGGCCGTTGCCGCTCCCAGTCCTCGATGCACGCCCGGAGCGCGCGGCGGTGTGCGGGGATGCGCTTCAGGTTCCCCCAGAGCCACATGGCCGCGGTAGCGGCGGGGTCGTAGATCTGGCGGAGCCCCTCGTCGAGCATCGCCTTCCCGCCCAGGCCCGCGAACGAGGCATCGCCCGAGAGCCGCTCGCGGAGAGTGCGCATGAGCTGGGCTCCGATCGCGACGCCCGACGGCTCGCCGGCGCTCAGGAAGATCCGCGGCAAGGTCGCGTAGGGTACCGGACGGCGCCCGCTGTCGCGTCGTTTGACCCGCCGCCGTGCCGGGCGCCGTGCGTCGGGGCGGGTCCTCCCGGCGCCGGGGGACCGCGGCACGG
>JAKLKT010000405.1 GCA_023150495.1 Planctomycetota bacterium | reverse complement strand
CGACGGCGGCGCGGCAGGCGAGGACGGCGCGGTGGACGCGGGCGCGGACGGCACGCGCGCGGGAAGGGACCGGCCCCCGGAGCCCCCCCCGGTCGACGGACGGCTCGTCTATCCCGACGGCTCGCCGGCCGGCGGCGTCCTGCTGCACCTCGCGATCGGCCGCGCGGTCGAGGTGCGCGTGTTCCGGAACGGCGAGTACACGGACCAGACGGTGCACCTCGTGACCGCGCACCAGGTGACGACGACGGATGCGGAGGGATCGTTCCGGTTCGCGGGCGCCGCGGGCCCGGCCCGCGAGCGCAGGTTCGTCTACACGGCGAACGACCCGCAGGCCTTCGCCGTCGAGGAGCTCCGGCAAGTCGTTTCCGCGCGGCGGCGTGCGACGGTCACGGGCAGGCTCGTCGACCGCGAGGGGAAGCCGCTTCCGGACTACTGGTTCGAGGGCCGGTTCGGCGATCCCGAGGACTGGCAGACGAGGATCCGGCGCGAGGAGGACCTGTTCGTCGCGGCGACCGGCGATCTCCGGGTGGACACGCTCGCACGGAACGACACGCGCACGCGCGCGGACGGCACCTTCTCGCTCCGTCTCGCCGAGGGACGGAACACGCTCGTCTTCGGGGAGGTGCGGGCCGAGGGGTCGGTCGACGTCGAGGTCAGGGCGCCCGCGACGGAGCTCGGCGAGATCCGGGTCCCCGGAGCGAAGCTCGCGGACGAGGGGCGCACGCTGGCGGGGCGCGTGCTCACCCTCGCGGGACTGCCGCACGCCGGCTGCGAGGTGCTCGCGTGGGACGGAAGCGTCGGCCTCCCCACGCACGCGACGGAGACGGACGAGGCGGGCGCCTTCGCCTTCGAGGGGCTCCGGAGCCACGAGGTGATCCTCTGGGCCGTGCCGACCGAGCGCCGCCACATCGACCTGCCGATCCAGACGACGGCCACGCTCCGGATGCCCTCTCCTGCGCCCATCACGCTCCAGGCGCCGTCGGAGGAGGAGTACGCGTGGGCGCGGGTCGAGATCCCGGGCTTCTACCTCTTCGTGCGCCCGGGCGTGTTCGCGAGCGGCGACGCGCTCGACAGGACCGACGTCGTCGGGCTGCCCCCGGGCCCCCTGAGAATCCACCTCGTGACCGATCGCATCCTCGAGGCGACCGTCGACCTCCGCGAGCCGGGCGATATCGTGCTGCACGATTCGCTCTTCCGCGATACTACGCGGGACTGAGATGCGCTGGACCTACGCCAAGGGCTCGACCCTCGCGAAGCTCGTCGAGCAGCTCTTCCGGCTGCTGCGGCAGCTCCTCGTCGTGCTGGACGGCGACGTCGAGCGCGCGCTCGAGGAGCTCGACCGCATCGCGCAGCGCTACCGGCTCTGGCGCGACGACTTCGGGCCCGAGGACTTCCGGAGGCTCCTCGAGCGGAGCGGCGAGGCGCGGGCGGACGCGGGCGGGACGATGCAATTGACGCGCAAGGGCGAGCGCGCGCTGCGACGGCAGATGCTCCATGAGGTCTTCTCGAAGATGAAGCGGGGGGGCCCGGGGGACCATCGGACGCCGCACCCGGGCGGCGCCGGGGAGCCCGCGGACGAGACGCGGCCGTTCGAGTTCGGGGACTCCGTGGACGCACTGGACAGCGGGCGGACGCTGCGGAACTGGGTCGCGCGGACCGGGGGGGACGGCGCGCTGGCGGAGGAGGACCTCGAGGTGCGCGAGCGGGAGTACTCGACCGCGTGCGCGACGGTGCTCCTGATCGACGTGTCGCACTCGATGACGCTCTATGGCGAGGACCGGATCACGCCGGCGAAGCGCGTGGCCTTGGCTTTGGCCGAGCTCATCACGACGAAGTACCCGAAGGACACGCTCGACGTGGTCCTGTTCGGCGACGAGGCGCGCGCCGTGCCGCTGGAGAAGCTCCCGTACATCACGAACGGGCCCTTCCACACGAACACGCGCGCGGGGCTCATCCTCGCGCAGGAGATCCTGAAGCGGCGGAAGGGCGCGAACCGGCAGATCGTGATGCTCACCGACGGGAAACCGTCGGCGATCCACGAGGAGGGGCGGATCTACAAGAACCCGTTCGGCCTCGACGCGAAGGTCGTCGCGAAGACGCTCGACGAGGCGGCGCGGTGCCGGAGGGCCGGGATCCCGATCACGACGTTCATGCTGACGGCGGACCCGTACCTGCGCGGCTTCGTGGAGGAGTTCACGGAGGTGAACCGCGGCCGCGCGTACTTCGCGGAGTCGGCGCGCCTCGAGGGCTTCGTGCTCGTGGACTTCCTCAGGAACCGCCGGCGGCGGGTGCGGTAGCGGCCGCGGCCGCAGCACGCGTGCTCACAGCTCGGCCAGACGTCGCAGCTTCTCCTCCACCTCGGCGAGGATCGTCGCCGGAAGCGCCTTCAAAGCACGAACGAAGCGGCGGTTGTCGATCGCCCGGCTCTGGTCGATCATGATCTCGCAGCTCTCGCGGTTCCCGGCCATCCCCTTGGGCACAGGCACGCGGAGCAGGTTTCCCCCTGCGAGCCGGGTCGTGCAGGGCAGGATCCACGTCGACGGGTGTTCCGCGCCGTTGAGCAGGTCGGTCTGGATCACGAGGACGGGCCGGACCTTGCCGGTCTCGGTGCCGCGCCGCGGGTCGAGGTCGGCGAGGTAGAGCGTGCCGCGTCGGATCTTCACTCGTCGAGGCCCTCGCCGGCCAGGTGGTCCAGCTCGGGGAGCTCCTTCGCGAGCGATTTCCGGGTCGCCAACGAGGCCTGGCGATAGGACTCGCGCAGGCTCTCTCGATCCGTGACCTCCTCGAGCATGCGGAGCCCCCGGCGCACGACCTCGACGTTGCTGCTGGCCCCCAGCTTGGCCTTGAGCGCGAGGACGAGCCTGAGCTCCTTCGGCGGGAGCGTGATGCTCGACTTGGTATTGCGTCTCATACCTCCATAATACCACGCTTTGCGACTCACCCCGGGGCGGGAGCCGGATCGGTCGCGGGGAGCCGGACGCGGAGCCGCACGTCCACGGCGCCCGCGGGCACGTCGTCGCGCGCGTCGTGGAGCCAACGCACGACCCGGCCCCTCCGAAGGGACCATTCGCGGGTCACGAGCTCGACGCGGAACGCGCCGGGAGGAAGGCCGGGGATCGCGAAGGTGCCGTCCTTCCGGACCTTCGCGTGCTGGTCGAGGCGACCCCGAACCGCCCGGACGTCGAGTGCGGACGGGTCGAGCCCCTCGGGGACGGCCACGCGGCCGCCGATCGCGCTGCCCTCGGAGAGCGTGACGCGGAGGACTCCGCGGCCCGGGCGGCATCCGCTCACGAGCGCGTACCGCGGGTCCCCCTCGCGGCGCACGTACAAGTCCCCGGCGCAGTCCTCGAGCCCGGGGAGGCGGAACTCCGCGCCCTGCGGGCTCGCCGGGCAGCGTCGCGACGAGGCGCACCGGCAGCCATGCGTTCTCGGACGAGACCTCGATCTCGTAGCGCCCCGGCATGAACCGCGGGGCCCCATAGTCGATCTCCCCGTCGCGCACGTAGAGATCGCGCTCGAAGGCGTCCGTCGGCCGGGTCAGGTCCTTCAGCCGGACGGTCACCTTGTCGCTGAGCGGGCCCTCGGGTCCGTGGACGCGCAGCCGCAACGGAACCGTCTCCTGAAGCACGATCCGCACGTCCCTGGAGCCTAGCGCGACGGGGCCGACGCAGCCCTCCGCGTCCTCCGCGAGGAACTGCCGGAAGCGCGGTTCGGGCGCGGCGAAATCGGGGATCATGGGCGGGGTGACGGGGCGGTCGCGGGCCACGAGGACGGCGGCCTCGGGCACGAGGATCGAGAAGCGCCCTCGCTCGTCGGTAGAAACCTCCGCGCGACCGCCCGCCCAGGCCGCCTCGACCCACAGGTCCGGCAACGGCGTCCCCTCCGCCGTCTCGGCCACACCCTCGATCGGCTCGCCTCGCTCGAGGACGACCTTCTGCCGAGGCCAGTCCTGGCGCCGGATGAGGCCGAGATCGCGGGCGTCCGCGGGCGTGCCGCCGGAGAGCGTCGTGCCACCGGGGCTCACGGTCCTTGAGGCAGGCTGCACCCAGCCGGGCGCGTCGAACCTGAGCGTCGCCCACTCGGCCCCCCCCATCCCGATGTGGAACCGGCCGGTCGCGTCCGTGCGCGCGAGATGGCGCCCGAGGTAGTGGCGATACCCGGAGCTGTGCCGTCGAAGCAGTTCGGCGGTCACGGCGACCCCCTCGACGCCGCGTCCCTCCGGATCCGTGACCATCCCTTCGAGGACTGGCATGGCCGGGCGCGCCGGCGCCTGCGGAGCGACGGGCTGCGACGCGGGCGGCGTATGGGCCTCGGCGGGAGACGCGGCGAAGGACATCGGCACGTCATCGATGGCGAGGGGCGCCCGCCGCGGCGAGGGTTCCGGGCCGCCGAGCCACCAGATGAAAGTCGCGCCGAGGGCGGCGACCGGGAGCAAGAGACGCCGCATGCGCGGCCCTTGGCGAAGGGCGTGCCAGCACGGAGGCGGCGGCCTCAGGGTCGCTCCGGCGGCACGATCCGGTGACGGTCGTTACCGTGCCCCCCCGCCCCCCTCTCTTCGCGTACGATGCGGCACCATGCGGTTCGCGCTGTGCGTGCTCCTCTGCGCCGTGGCGCATGCCGAGAAGCCCCGCCTCGCCGCGATCGCGCCGGCGGAGTGGCTGCCGGTCCTGAAGCCATGGGTCGAGGCGCGACAGCGCGCATTCGAGGTCGAGGCGGTCGCGATCGAGGACGTGCTCGCCAGCAACGACGGACGCGACGCGCCCGAGCGGATCAAGCGATTCCTCTGGCGCTCGTGGCGCGACCGGGGGCTCCGCTACGCGCTCCT
>JAKLKT010000404.1 GCA_023150495.1 Planctomycetota bacterium | reverse complement strand
CCGCACCCGCGCGCGGACAAGGTCGAGGCCGAGCTCCCGCGCGAGGGCGCGCACGCGGGCGCGTTCGAAGCGGCTCTCGCGGGGCCCGCGGAGGCGGTGGTCGACGTAGGCGAGCAGCGGCGCGCGGTCGCGGAGGCTCGCGGCGAGCCCGAGGGAGTCGGGGCCGCCCGAGAAGGCGATCAGGAGGGGGCCCGGGGGCAGCGCGTGCACCGCGCCCCCATGGTACCGGCACAGGCACCGGGGGCGGGACGCGTCCGGAAACGCGCCGCTGGCGTTACGATTTTTCCCCGGAGGATCACATGATTCGATTCGGCATCAACGGGTTCGGGCGGATCGGTCGCGCCGTCTTCCGCATCGCGGCCGAGCGCGGCGGTTTCGAGGTCGTGGGCCTGAACGACCTGACGGACAGCAAGACGCTGGCGCACCTGCTCAAGTACGACTCGACCTTCGGCCGGTACAAGGGCAAGGTCGAGGCGCAGGACGGCGCGATCCTCGTGGACGGGAAGAAGATCCCGGTGCTTGCCGAGAAGGACCCGGGCAAGATCCCGTGGAAGTCGCTCGGCGCGGACATCGTGATCGAGGCGACCGGCGTCTTCCGCAGCAAGGCCGACTGCGAGAAGCACATCGCGGGCGGCGCGCGGAAGGTGGTCCTCACGGTGCCCCCGAAGGACGCGGTGGACGCGATGGTCGTCCTCGGGGTCAACGACGACAAGCTGAAGCCGACCGACCGGATCGTCTCGAACGCGTCGTGCACGACGAACTGCCTCGCCCCGATGGCGAAGGTCCTCCACGAGACCTGCGGGATCGTGAAGGGCGTCATGAACACGATCCACGCCTACACGAACGACCAGCGGCTGCTCGACCTCCCGCACAAGGACCTGCGGCGGGCGCGCGCCGCGGCGATCAACATCATCCCGACCGAGACGGGCGCCGCCCGCGCGGTCGGCAAGATCCTCCCGGAGCTCAGCGGCAAGCTCGACGGCTTCGCGCTCCGGGTGCCGGTCCCGGACGGGTCGGTGGTCGATCTCACGGCCGAGGTGAGCCGGAAGGTCACGGTCGAGGAGATCAACGAGGCATTCCGGAAGGCCGCCGCGGGCAAGCTCAAGGGGATCCTCGCGTACAGCGAGGAGCCGATCGTCTCCACCGACATCGTCGGGACCTCCGTCTCCTGCACGGTGGACGGCGAGCTCACGATGGTCATGGAAGGCAACCTGGTCAAGGTCGTGGGCTGGTACGACAACGAGTGGGGGTACTCGCACCGGGTCGTGGACCTCGTGAAGAGGCTCGCGTCCTAGCGGCCCCCGGAGCCCCCTCACATCATGAAGCTCGAGGAACTCGAACCCCGCGGGAAGCGCGTCTTCCTGCGCGTGGACTTCAACGTGCCCCTCGAGGGCACGCACGTGACCGACGACGTCCGCATCCGCGAGGCGCTCCCGACGATCCGCCTGCTGCGAGGCAAGGGAGCGCGGCTCGTCCTCGCGAGCCACCTCGGCCGGCCGAAGGGCAAGAAGACGCCCGAGTTCTCCATGAAGCCGGTCGCGGAGCACCTCGGGAAGCTCCTCGGCGCGCCCGTGAAGCTCGCGCCCGACTGCGTGGGGCCCGACGTCGAGAAGCTCGTGGCGGCGCTCAAGCCGGGCGAGATCCTGCTGCTCGAGAACCTGCGCTGGCACGCCGGCGAGGAGAAGAACGACCCGGCGTTCGTCGCGCAGCTGAAGGCGTTCACGGACCTCTTCGTCAACGACGCGTTCGGCGCGTCGCACCGCGCGCACGCGTCGGTGGCCGGCCTGCCGATCGCGCTCGGAGGCGGCGCCGCGGGGCTCCTGGTGCAGAAGGAGATCGACTGCTTCCGCCAGGTGCTCGAGTCGCCGAAGCGGCCGTTCGTGGCGGTTCTCGGCGGCGCGAAGGTCGCGGACAAGATCCCCGTGCTCACGAACCTCGTCTCCAAGGTGAACGCGCTCGTGATCGGCGGCGGGATGGCGTACACGTTCCTCAGGGCCAAGGGCGTCGCGATCGGCGCGTCGAAGGTCGAGGACGGGCTCGTCGGCACCGCGAGGGAGATCATGGAGAAGGCGCGCGCGCAGGGCGTGGAGGTGATGCTGCCGAGCGACCACGTGGCGGCGCGCGAGTTCAAGGAGGGCGCCGAGCCCTACGCGGTGACGACGCCGGAGATCGGCGAGGGGCTCATGGGCCTCGACATCGGCGGCGAGACGCGACGCCGGTACGCGGCGCGCGTCGAGACGGCGGGCACGGTCGTCTGGAACGGCCCGATGGGCGTGTTCGAGTGGGCGGCGTTCGCGGAGGGCACGCGCGAGGTCGCGAACGCGATGGCGCGCTGCAAGGGCGTGACGGTGGTCGGCGGCGGCGACAGCGCGGCCGCGATCGCGAAGTTCGGCCTCGCGGACAAGGTGACGCACGTGAGCACGGGCGGCGGCGCGTCGCTCGAGCTCCTCGAGGGCAAGGTGTTGCCGGGCCTCTCGGCCCTGGAGGGTCGATGATGGGGGGGTCCGGGGGTCTGCTCGCGAACGTGGTCGAGGGAATCCCGGCCGGCTACGGCTGGCTGAAGTGGGTCCATGTCCTCGGGGTCGTGATCTACGTCGGCGGCCTCATGGCGCTGACGCGGCTGCTCGGCCACGCGGTCCGCTTCGATGCCGCGGCGTCCCGCTCGGACGCGTACCGGATCTTCAAGCGCATGCACAAGTTCGCGAACTGGGCGGGCCTCCTGCTCATGCTCGTCGCGGGCGTCGTGCTGCTCGTGTGGGATCCGGCCGCGAAGGAGTACATGAAGAAGGGGTACTTCCACATGAAGCTCACGGCGATCCTCGCGCTCGTCGTGTGCGACATCGTGTTCACCCGGAAGCTCATGCGCCTCGAGGGAGAGGGGGAGCAGCCGAGGCCCGCGTTCTTCCGCATCCTGCACGGGGTGGTTGGCCTGACCCTCCTCGTCACGCTGGCGGCGCTGTTCATCATCCGGAAGTAGCGCCGCCGGGGCGGAGGCCGCCCGCGGAGCGCGGCCACCTTGAGACGGACACCGGCGGGACCGCCGCGCCATGCGGCGCATGCGGTCTCACGCGGCGTGGCGCTCCCGATGAAGGCGAATCGCGGTTCGCCGTTGTCACGCGTCATGCAGCGCCTGCGGTCGGCACCTCCTCTTCCGTGGGGCGGCCGGTCGCTCGGGCATCCCTCCATGCGTCGCAGGAGAGGAGCCAGGAGAGGTCCCCGGCGATCTCGTGGACGAGGCCGGAGCCGTCTTCGGGGGAGCCGTCGGCGCCAGCCGGAGCCCCGGCCAGGCAGGCAGGAACGGCAGCCGCCGGCTTCCCTCGGGCAAAGGCGTCGCCGACGGAGCCCGACGCCGCCGCAGCCTCGGCCGCGCCGGTCGCATCCGTGACGGCGGGGTCCTCGTCGCGCCTCACATCGGTGACGTCGCCGCCGGCTCGATCCACGCCGGTG